>CAYRDV010000065.1:0-20440 GCA_964422885.1 uncultured Candidatus Sericytochromatia bacterium | reverse complement strand
GCTGTAGAAAACCTTTTTCCATTCTCTGTTTTTTCAGTACTTTTGTAAGTTTGCCTGTAATATCCACCTTCAGGGTGTGGAGAAAGATTTAATTTTTCTATCCAATATTTAGCATTCATTTAAGAATTAAGCTAAAAACTTTTTCTTCAAACCAAAATTTATTCATCTTTACCAATAATCACTTGTCTTCATTGGGTGTCAGATTCTTTAAATCAAAATCTCCTACAGGTCCAACTCTTGGTATTTTTGAATCATTATAGCCCTCAAGTTCTAAATTTGTTCTTTTTATAGATGTATCAACCAACTTTTCAAGAGAATTAAGTAAATCTTTATCTGCATTGGGTTTTTCCTTTTCTTGGGTAATATATTCTTTTAATTTGTGCATTTTATGTGTTCCCTTTTGATCCATTGGAGAACATTTGTCACTCAAAGTATCAGGGTATTGCATTTCATTAACCATTTTTTCAAACTTAAAGAGCATTTCTGGTTTTTGGGCCTTAATAATACTATCTACCTTACTTTTAGCTTCCTCTATACTTGTAAACTTTTGGTTAAAAAAACTGGAAATGTTAACCGATTTTCCTCTTGAGTCTAAATTCTCATTTACCTCTCCAAGAAGTGAGCCAAGTAAAACATCATCCTTGTTTTTTGGATCAGCCATTGCAGTAACCAGATAATCTCTAACTGCTTTCACATTTCCTTTATCCATTTTATTCAGATTATCACTAAAATTAATTAAAGCATCAAATTTTTCGGTTCCTTTGGTATTTCTTATTCCTTCAATAAACGACTGAGCCTTTTCCGAAGGAATTTCTTTTCCAAGTTCTAAAAAAGCCTTTATGGCACTTGCCTTACCTTTGGACATAAGGGAAGATATATCGTTGGGTGGGTTTTCAGTTGTCTGCGGTGAAGGAGCCGAAGGTAGTTCAATTACATTTTTTACTGGCTGAGGCTCAGTTATTTTTTTATTTTCGGTTTTATAGTTATTTTCGGATGGTTTTAAGGGAAGACCAATTTCAGACATATTTACCTCACTAAAAACTTTAATTATTAATATTTGTTATAGCCTTTTTTACTTAGTTCTTTCTTCTATTTGATTATTTTATTTATTTCTAAGCATATCTTTTACCAAAAACGTTTTTGGTAAATTCATTTCTATACATTTTGAATAAATTTACCAAATTCTTTTTTTAATTCAGGATTATCAAGAATTATCCATACCTTAAAAGCTGTAAATGCCGATGTTGGTTTTAATTTACTCTCTATTCTTAAAAGGTAATATTCTTTTTCTGAGTCTTCAATACCTTCTGAAAAATATTCAAAAAGTAATGACTGAAATTTTATAACTTCTTTAATTAACTTTTGCCTTAAATTAGAAGATTCAATTTTTTTAAGTTTTGTTGTTCCATTATAAACAGAATTAAGTAGTTTTACGGTATTTTTTACAATGTCATCATTTTTCAAAGAAAAAATTTTTGCTTCTTCTTTGGGAAAAGGGTTAATTTCAAATTTTATCCATTCAATAATTTTATGATTTATATCCGTACAATTTAATATATTGTCAAAATTTCCTAATTTTATATTATTACAATGCCCACATGATAGAAGAAGATTATTCCAGGAAAACTTTAAATCAAGGTTTCCCTTATGAGGAATTAAATGCTCAACATTAAGTGTAACAGGAGCCTTATGTTCACAAATATAACATTTGTTATGAAATTCTTCTGTTAGCCTATCAAGAACATTCCCACAGGCATAATTGCCATTCTTTTTTTTCTTTTCTTTTTCAAGGCAATCAGGGCTAGGATGTGATTTTGTTACATTTATCATATTAAATTATTTTTTTATTTTGGCTAATTCTATCTGTTGTATTTTTAAAGATAGTTCTGGTGATAAAAATTTTGGTAATTGCTTAAAGTATAATTTTAAATCTATTAATTTATCCTCTTGTTCTTCGGTTAATTTTGTTTTTGACATCAGTTTTTCATATTCTTTTACTTTCTTTTTGATTATTTCCGAATATTGATCTGAATCAAAATAGCTTTCAACTATTCCTTCATAAGAATAACCAGATAAATCATCTACTTTAAGTCTTTTTTCCAAATCATAAATAATTGCATTGTTAACTGAATTCAAAACAAAAGGTGAATGGGTGGTAACAATAAACTGAATTTTTGGGAAAAACCCTATTAAAAAAGGAAGTATCTGTTTTTGCAAATCTATATGTAGATGGGTTTCAATTTCATCAATCAGGACAATTCCCTGAACATCATAATTTTTTAATTTTTTGTTTTCCATTCTCAGAATAAGCTCAGTAATAATATTCAGAATTGATGAATAACCATCAGATAAAGTATTAAAATCGAATTTTTCATGGCCTTTAAGCAGGATATTAAAATTATAGTTTTTTCTGTCAAACTCAAGTTTTAAATCATTATCTTCAAAAATATCTTTTAAAAGTTTTTCAAAAGTTTCAAACCAGGAATCTATTTCTTTGACAGTTTTAAAATCATTATCATCTTTGGAAAAGGACCTATCTGCTTTAAGGTTTACTATATATTGCAAGAAATCAGTATTTACCTTTTCTTCTAAAGAATATATAGTTTTTCTATCTATTTTTTCTATGCTTTTTGGAATCTTTAAATTAAGTGTTCTTTTTGAATCAAAAAAAGTAATAATATAATTTCCATCCTTAAACAAAGGAACAATATTGTCTAAATTTTTTATACTCAATGTAATACTTTGATAATGTTCTAGAAAATTATTATATTTAGATATTTTTGTTTTTAACTCAAAAGTTTCCTGATTATTTAAGCCTAATTTTTCATTTTTTTGTAATTTATTTTTATAATCATTAATTTGTATTTTCCACATTTCTAAACTTTTCAAATCATTACTTTCAACACCGGATAAATATTCTTTTATAGCAAGCAACACCGAAGTTTTACCACTACCATTTTTCCCGGTTAGAATTAAATGCTTTTTATTATCATCTGATAAATCAATTTCTATATTTTCCAGATGCCTGACTTTATTTATAAAAATCTTTTCGATAAAAATTTCTCTTTGGTCTTCTGTTTTCATTACTTCACTTTAAAATTCGATTGATTAATAAATCATATCAAGTTATATTTTATAAGTATTGACTCTCCCTGGCTAGAGGAAATACCTTTATTAATCAAGAGTCAATATTTACAGGGGCCCCTTTAGGGGAATTGTATTAATTTTCTGGCAAATAACAGGATGGAGGACAGGCTTATTAATATTGAACTTACAGGAAAAACTGCACTGGTGTGTGGTGCTTCAAAAGGTATTGGCAGAGCAACTGCTTTTCAGCTTGCCCAGCAGGGAGCTAATGTTGTATTACTTGCCAGATCAAAAGATATATTGGTAAGAATGGTAAAAGAATTACCTGGCTCAGGTTCTCATCACTTTCTTGCTGTAGATATTTCCCATCGTGACTTATTAAAATTTTCCGTTGAATCATTTATCGATAAGCATGGGCCAATTCATATTCTTGTAAATAACTCAGGTGGGCCAAAAGGTGGGCCGATTACAGATGCATCTTCCGAAGAATTTTTAAACGCTTTTCAAAATCACCTTTTGGTAAATTCATTATTAACTCAGTTATTATTACCGGGAATGAAAAAATCCTCTTATGGCAGGATAATAAATATTATTTCCACATCGGTAAAAGTACCGATCCAAAACCTTGGTGTTTCAAATACAATCAGAGCTGCGGTAGCAAACTGGGCAAAAACATTATCTCTGGAAGTGGCGACACTGGGAATTACTGTTAATAATGTCCTTCCTGGTTATACCAGTACTGAAAGACTGATTGAGCTGATGGAAAATGCAGCAATAAAAACAGGCAGAAGTATTGCCCAAATTGATAATGAGTGGAAAAATGCCGTTCCGATGAAACGTTTTGCTGAACCAAGAGAAATTGCCGCTGCTATTGCTTTTCTGGCTTCACCGGCCGCGTCATATATAAATGGAATCAATCTTCCGGTTGATGGGGGGAGAACAGGCTGCTTATGATTTTTGATATCATTTTTTCAATTTGCCAAACCGAAGTTGATGGTTATATTCCCTCAGAAAGGCAAATGCTTCTGAATTTTTTTGAGCAGGTAAAACATGCAGATAATCTTGGTTATAATACCGCCTGGGTTGCTGAAACACACTTATCATGCCAGATCCAAAAAGAAAACCCTGGTGCTGTAATACCACATTTTAAAGGTGAAATTGGCCTGAATACAGATATTTTGCAAACTGCTCATAAAATCTTTTCAATTACAAAAAATATTAATGTTGGCTCAGCAATCAGAAATATTTTATGCAATGGCGGTCCGATAGCCCATGCTGAAGCGATTAAGACATTTCTGAGCTTGCATGGTTTAGAGTCTGATGAAAAAAGGCTCCTTAACATTGGTTTTGCTTCCGGTCGTTTTCAATTTTCCAATACCCCATATGGAATAGTTCCCAGAAATGACATGGAAAAAGCGGCATGGCCTGTTGTAAAAGGGAAAATTTTTCATGAAGCTACAGAAATTTTCCTTCGTTTTCTAAAGGGAGAAATTTTTTCTTCAAGTCAAATCACTCCAAAATCCATTGCCAGAAAAGATTTTCGTTCGGATAGCGATTGGGAAAAGGTAATAAATGCTTATGGTTCTGAGGTTGAAACACTAGAGATTCTTCCATATTTTGTTTTTGATAAAGTTGGAGTGATACCATTTGACGCTCCTTTAAAAAATTTACGTCTGACAATCGGCAGTCATGAACCATATGCCCAGAATTTTGCCAATAAATTTTACCCTTGTGGAGTATTCAATTTATCAATTACTCCTTCCAAAGAAATTGAAGAAACCCATCAACGGATGAAAACCAACTATCATCCAGATGGGGGAGAATGGAACCGTTCACTGATGCCACGGACAGTTTTGGTATTTATAAATAATGAGCAAAATTTTACTGCCGAAGAGCAGAGGCGTAAAGCTCATGAACAAGCCAATGCAGCCCTGGAAAATTACTGGAAAGCAATTGAAGGAACACTTGATCCCGTAAAGGTTCAAAATGCTGTAAATAACGCATTAATTGGTAATCCCGAAGATATAATCATTCAAATGAAAGAAAGATTTAACCCTGATGATCGCCTGATGTTATGGTTTGATTTTAATAATCATAACAGTGAAGAAGTAAAACAAAGCATGTCCTGGTTTATGGAAAATGTTACACCAGAATTAAAATAATCTTAGATAAAATATTAAATGTTGAGAAATTGTTTTAATTTACCTGAAACCGGGTACTTAATTAATTGTGAGCGAAATTGGTTTTAAAATAATTGAAGATGCTATCCCCTCAATTGGTAAGGGGATTAGGAGGCTGCTTCCAGGTTCTCAGGAAAAAGTTGTAGAAAAGGGTGCAGAAGTCGCTGGAAAAGGGGCAGGAAAACTAACAGAAGAAACCGTTAATTTTTCCAGAGAGGCCCTGGCAAACGGAAGGCTTGGAAAAGCTGTAGCGATAAGTTTTGAAGAAAAAGGCGAAGAAAAGATAGCTGAGGGTGTTGCCAACATTACTGCGGCAGATCCTGTAGTAGCTATCCAGGAGGCAAATGCAAAATATGCAAAAAGATACCCGGAACTAGTTAAACTAAAGCTTAAAAATATGTCTGAATCAGTATTTTCTTTCTTTCGGGCAACAAATTATCTTTTCTATACAGATATAGCTGCCGAAAAATCACTGGCAACCAAAGTTAAAATACCTTCACTTGGTGATTTACATTTGGAAAATATTGGTACATATATGACCAAAGAAGGAAAAATTGCTCTTGATCTAAATGACTTTGATGATGCGATCATTGCATCATATACCTGGGATCTGGCCCGATGTGCGACTAGTATCAGATTGGCAGCCAAAGAAGTTGGAATAGCGGAGAAAGAAGCCAAAGAAATGGTTGAAAATTTTGTTAAAGATTATGTAAAAAATCTTAAAAAACTTGCCAAAAACCCTGAAAAACTTGCAAAACCGCTTACCGAAAAGGAATTCGGAAAACATGTTGAAAAAATGATGAAGGAAGCTGGAAATGAGTCACAAAAATCTTTTATAAAGGATTTGACCAAAGATGGTAAATTTGTATTCTCAAATTCAGTCACAGAGATTTCCGGTAAGACAAAATCGCAGATAAAAGAAGCAATAGAACCCTTTCTAAAAGAACACCGTTTAAAATATAAGGATGCTGCTTTTCACATAGCCGGAAAAGGAAGCCTGGGCAGAAACAGATTCATTATTCTTGCTGAAACTCCCGGAAAAGGAAAAACGGAAAATATTATTGTTGAAATAAAAGAGGCTGTACAACCTGCTGCTGCAAAAGTATTGGGAAATACACCAGGAAATCAGGCCACAAGAGTTACAACTGCCGCAAATTATTTTTTACCTGATGCAAGTCCATTACTGGGTGTTACCAAAATGGAAGGAATTGATTATTTTATCAGAGAATTTTCACCAGCAAATAAAAAAATTGAATTAAGTAAACTAAATAAACCAGGCGAAATGAAAGATTATATTGAAGCAGTATCATTGGTTGTAGCAAGGGCACATGCCCGTTCAGGAAAAGCAGGAGAAATAATTGAAGATGCCGGTAGCAAATCTGATCTTGCAGAACGAATTGGTGATTTTGCTTCAGGTTATGTAAAGAAGGTTGAAAGTGACTTTAAGAAATTTGTAAAGCAAATGTTTCCTGGTAAGTAGGGACATGCCATGGCATGTCCCAACAATGGCATGCCTGTACATACTAATAAATTGGTTATAAGTTAATTATTTTACCTGATTTAAGGCAATCAGAATAAATTTTTCAGAAATATCATCCATTTTTTCCTGTTTCAATGAAAGAGGCATTTTTGCAACTTTTATTTCTTTAGACTCATTAAAAATATTATTAAGTTGTTCTCTAAGTTCATTACTGATTTTAATTTTATCCTGATTTTCTTTTATAAATTTTGAAAAGTTTTGATCTATTATTTTGGAAGAAAGCTTTTTATTTATAAGTTCTCTGGTTTCCAGATCAAGATTAGCAATAATTCTTCGTAAATTAGATAAAAAAGTACTTAGTTGCGCTTCCTTGGGTGTATTCATAGTTAAGCTCATTTTATCCTGTAAAAGACGGGCTTTTTTTATTACCTTCTCGATAATTTCATTTAGCTTGTTCTTTTCTGATTTATCTTTGTTATCTTCTTTTTGAATTGTATTAATAGCATTCTTTAATGAGCTTTCAAAAGTATCTTTAAATTTAGGATCTTTTAAAAGTTTTACCACTTTATCTACACTTTTTGTTAATTCAACTTCTGCTCCAATTACATCTACTATCTGGTCAAAAAGGTCTTCATTTAGATCTTCAGTTTCTCTTAATACATCATCTAAACTTTCGCCTTTAAGAGTCATTTGGTGCTCTAAGCTTTGCCTAAAAGATTGTAAACTATCATCAGTAAATTGAACTGGTACTTCAACTTCATCTTTATATTCCTCACTACGAGCCGGTAAATTAGCCGGATTAGGTGGTTCATTACCAGAAGTAACTCCATTTCCAGATGGTTGTTCATTACCCGGTGGTTTTTCAACCACCTCAAAATCACGCTGTTTTGTTGTGTCTGTCATATTAGTTTTAAGTGCTCCAGTTGATATTGAGTTAAATAAGCTTTTTAGATTTAATATTTTTGCATCTTTGTCATCTTTATCCTTATCCGTAATCATTTGATTAGCATAAAGTTCAAACTTTTTGGCATCAAATTGGTTTTTCATAAGCATATTTTCAATATTTACGTATCCTCTTAACACAGCATTAAGTTTGTCAGCACGGTTTCCTTTTGAATTTTTATCATTTAAAACAGAGAGAAAACTATCCATCATAGTTTGATATAAAGCTTGTTTAAAGCGATCATCGCCATTCATCACATTAGAGTAATTCTGAAAAAATTGAATAATAAGTTTACCTTGTGGTGAATTCTCAGGAATGTCTTTGGCAGCTTCCAGAATTAAATTAGCTTTAGCATTAATTTTTTCCAGATTTTGATTATAACTATTTACTTTATCCTGATATTTATTAAAATTACTTTTTAAAGATGTGATAGCTGTAGAAAATTCACCTACAATCTTCTTTTCATCCTCAGTTAAATTTAACTGACCGGAATCCATCTGGCCTTTAATAAGATTGTAGGCCGTTTCGAGATTAGATATACTGCTGGCATCAATTTTCATGCCATTATTCATTCCATCCAGTGCCGCTTTTAGTTGTTCTAATCCCTGAATTTTACTGGCTTTAGACTGCATTTCCTGAAGGCGGTTTATTTCCTGGCTTCCAGCATCAGTAGTAATAAAATCGCCAGCATCCTGTTTTAAAATTTGGGTGGCATTTTTAAGATCTTGTTTAAGAACTTCAATACCAGAGCCCTTTTTTTCCTCACTTATGTGCTCTAAATCCTGATTTCCCACCAAATCAGGTTTGACAAACCCATATATATTTCCTTTATATTCCTGGCCTTCACTTTTGATCTTTTCATATTGTTGTTCAGAGACACTGTAAAGGCTATATGATTCATCAGCATTTTTCCTGATTGCTACAAATTCAGAGGAATTTCCTGTTGAATTAGCATAAATTTTATTTCCCTTACTATAGTTAATATTATATAGTTTTGCCGCTGCTTCTGCTTCTTCTATTCTGATAAATTTATTTTCTTTGGAGTTATCTATATATAAATCACTGATTTTTTCACCTGTTTTAGATAAGTCTTTAGCCATCTCCTCAGTTTTAGGTGCTAATTTATCTGTATTTACAGTGTTTTTAATCTTATTTTCCTGTCGTTCAAAGTGATAATTATTTGTAGTTCCATTTCCAAATTCAACAATTCTTAGCTTTTCAAATTTTAAATAATCTTTTCTCAGTGAGTCATTTTTAAGCAGTTTATCATCTGACTCTATATTATGGACACTATAGGTTCCATTAGGCTCTTTGACGATAAAAGCATTCAATTTTTTTTCGGAAATAAAATTTCGTGCCCCATCCAGAGCATCAAAACTCCCTCCTTTTTTTTCTCCTAATTCAAAAACCCGGTTTATACTAAATTGTAAGCCAGTAGGATTCATTGGGTTGATTTTAAAGTTTTTATTTTCGAGCTGATTATCAATTACTAATTCCTGTAGATCTATTTCAGAGCTTTTAGAGCTTTTTAAAAATCTATTCACAGACTTTTCATCTGTTAAAATTGAATTTTCTTCATCTATAGAATCTGAAATTTTATACAGGCTGAAAGTACCGTTTTTTTCTCTTACGATTGCTTCATTTCCACTATGCTCCCTGGCAGCTTTTCTGGCAGCATCAGAAGTATTATAAGCTTCACCGATCTTATTTCCTAATCCAAAATCTGGCACTGGTTTTTCCTAATTTGTTCTTATTTATTGCACAACAAACCAAAAGCAAGAGTAACATTGCTTTTTGTCATATTTTTTATATATAGATAATTACTGGTAAAACATACCTGATTTAATTTTAAATGATTATAAAATATTTGTTAAATATATTTTAGACTCTGACTATTGTACCTGATTTAAGGCAATCAAAGCCATTTTTGCAGAAATATCGTCCTGTTTTCTTTGTTTTAATGCCATTGGAATTTTAGCTTCTTTAACTTCTTTTGAATCATTAAAAATTTTATTAAGTTGAATCCTTAACTCTTCCTTGATTTTAATTTTATCCTGGTTTTCTTTAATATACCTGGAAAAGTTTTGATCAATCAGCTTTGAAGAAAGCTTTTTATTAAGCATTTCTCTGGTTTCATCATCAAGGTTGGAAATAATATTTCGTAAATTTTCCATTAAAGTACTTATTTTAGCTTCTTTGGGGGTAATAATAGCCAAATCTAATTTGTCCTGCATTTCACGGGCTGATTTTATTAATTGATTAATAATATCATCTAAACTATCTAACTCTTTCTGAATGGAATCTACTTCTTTTTGTAAAGAAGCAATAGTTTCCATTATTGAATTTTTAAATAACTTGGAAAGAGTAGGATCTTGTAAAATTTCTTCTAATTTATTTATACTATCATTTAATTCAGATCTTGCTTCGATTAAATCAAAAGTTCGCTGCTGCATTTCAATATTTAGTCCTTTTAATTGAACAAAAGATTGTTTTAGAGTTACAGTAGAGCCATCAGCCCTTCTGCAAGCAGTATTTATTACATTTTGAAAATCTTTTTTTGTTGGTTTAATATCTTTTGGGTTATCTCGCCTATCATTTAAAAATAAACCGACGAAGGTATTATTGCCCTTTTTAGTAGGTTTATTTCCATTAAGCTGATTAAAGGCATTATTAAACACTGTCTTTAATTTTAATAATTGTGGGGATTTTTTACTGACATCATCATGAAAAAGACCCTCCAAAAGTAGATTAAAACGGTTTTTATCAGGAACTTTTCCAGTTTCATTAAATGTATTTAGATCTCTCTCAAGGCCGGTATATGTATGGATCAATTTATTAATTTCATCAAAACCATCATCACCGCCCTTTTCCATAATATTTGCCACTTCTGCCATAAAGGCCTGAAAGATGGCCTGTCTGTTAAGATCACTGCCATTCATAATCTCCGAATATCCTTCAAGCATTTCTTTGAATCTTTTGACAATCAGTTTTTCACCTTCAGTAAGATTTTCCCTTCCTTCAAGGTTTTGAACAATAAACTTAATATGTTCATTTAAATTTCCTAGTGACTCATTATATGCTTCGGTTCTGGCGGCATATTTGGAAAAACTGTCTTGTGTCTTGTTGAAAATATTAGTAAATTCATCAAGAACTTTTTTTTCATCGCCAGTTAATTTTTGCTTACCAGAATTTACCCTTTCATTTGTTAAATCTAATACTCTTTTAATTTGATTCATATTTTTGGGTGTAATCTCAATTTCCCCTGAGTTAATTTTAGCCAGCATAACCCCTAAGTCTTTAAGTTCACTGATTTGAGTCATTTTTGCGGCCATTTCCTTCGAGGCTGCTTCAAAATCTTTAAAAGCTTTTTTTTCTTTACAGTCAGTCAAAGATTTTTTATCAATGAAAATTAAATTATCTTCCGGTTCCAACGCATCATCAGCCGGATTGGTATGTAACATTTGCTCGTTGCCTAAAATATCAGAAAGAATAAATCTGACGATATTACCTGAATAATTTTTATCATTACGGATTTTATTCATCTGTTCTTCAGTTACCCGATAAAGACTAAAACTCCCATCTTCATTTTTTACAATTGCTTCATCTCCTTCATGTAATTTACCAGCTTCAAAAGCTTGTTCCAGGCTGAAAAATTTATTTTCTTTATGATTATCAATATAAACATCACTAATTTTTCTGCCAATTTTTAATGAATCAACTAATTCTTCTTTTGAATAATCTTCATTTCTTATAGATGTGTAAAGATTTCTGGAACCAATACCCACTTCAACTATTCTAAGAGAGGGTTTATTAAAGTAATCATTTAACAGATGTTTATTTTCTAATAGCTTATTCTCTGCATTATTATTTTTCCCTATTTTATATAAACTGTAGGTTCCATCATTTTCTTTGACGATAAAAGCATTTAATTTTCCTTTTTTTATGGCTTCTCTGGCACTGTCAATATTAGTAAAACCGGATTTAATATTTTCACCTAATTCTGGTTCTTCTTTTTTGGCTATGGTTCGGGTTGTGAAATTATCAGGTAATGAAAACTCATTTTTGAATTCATATTCTTCAATATTTACTTCTATAAACTCATAATCAAGATTAGCAGGTTGTTTATTCATAAATTCATTTATTGATTTATCATTTTTTAAAATGGATTTTTCCTGGGCACTTGAATCGGATATTTTATAAAGACTATAACTTCCATCTTTTTCTCTAATAATTGCTTCATTACCATGGGTGGTTTGGGCTTGCTTCCTGGCATCATTTAGTGAATCTAAACCTGAATTTATTTTTTGTCCTAAACCAAATTCCGACATCTGTTTCTCCCCAAGCTGGATAATTAATTCTGAAATGGGAACCTAAAGTAATTACTCTCTAGCTTATTACCACTCATTTTTAATGACTTACTTCTTTATATAGTTTTTAAAGAATAAAACATTCGCTTTTAGTTTTAAATGAATATGAAAAGATTATTAAAAAATTGTTTTAAGCATTTTCAAAAATAATATTTTTTTTAAAAAAAGTAGAACAAAAGTTAACTCAAAAATTAATTTCACAATCAGGCTTTGCCTGAACAAGGGGCTTAAGCCCCTTGTTGTGAAAACATAATATCCGAGATTAGGACGTATTTATTAGAGAGTTGTTTTTCACTTAATTATTAAATTTTTTAAAGAAGATGCTTTAAAATTAACAATAAATTAACACATTATGAGTAAGAAATAACAATCGGTACAGAAAAATAATCTCATTAATTGTTATAATTTAAATATGTAAAGTTTTATGAATAAGCTTTTTTAAGGAAAAGAAGAAAAGAAATGATCCAAACAGATATCACAAAAGGAATAAAATTTATTACCTATTTTAAAAGTTCCGATTGGGAAGAAAAATATAGAGTTGAAAAAGATGAAGCGACAAAAGATGATCAGGAAAATGATGCCAAACACAGGCAAAATACATCTTATGGTGAAATACTTGATTTATTAATGGAAAAACTAAAAGAAGGACATGATACAAAGATAGATATTGAAAGGTAAGTAACACAGCAAACAGTTGATTAATTACTTGTCTTTTCTGACTGAATTAATTTTTTTTGTTCCGCCAAATTTAAAAGTTCATGGATATTTTTCTGTTCTGGTCGTAACTTCAGGGCCATTCTAAAATCTTCTGAAGCACTATGCCATTCTTCTTTTAGATAATGACATAAACCCCGGTTAAAGTAACATTCAAAGTCACTATCGCCCAAATCAATTGCTTTTGAATAATAATCTATTGAACTTCCAAATTTTTTTACTTCTTTATAAAGCAAACCCAGGTTTTTGTAACCCAGTACAAACCCAGGTTCATAACTAAGACAGAGATGAAATTCTTTAATCGCTTTCTTATAATCTTTTAAAATGTAATAGATAAGTCCAATCTGGTTTCTGGCACTTACATGCCTTGGATTTATCGTTATTGTCTTTATATAAAAGTTTAGTGCTTCCTCAAGGGACAAATCATGAGAAACATATGCCAGTCCAATATAATAATAAACTTCAGCATTAACCGGATTAATCTCCAGTGCTTTTTTGTAAGTGGCAAGTGCATGTTTGACATCTCCCTGCTGGGAATACATAAATCCAAGGTTTAATAAGGTTCTGATATCATGAGAATTAATCTTTAAAGCCATTTTATAGGCCCAGATTGCTTTATCTAAATCCCCGTTTTTAGAATATGCCAAAGCAAGTTGCTCTAGATATAAAAAACTATTGGGTCGAAGTATTGCTGCCTGCTTAAAAAAAGAAATGGCTTTGGGGGAATTTCCTTTTTTCAAATAAATTGTTCCCAGCTTATAATGAGCAAAATCGTAGTTAGGTCTCATTTTTAAGGCTTGCTTATACTGAGAAATTGCTTTATTATATTTTTTCCTTTCTTCATGAATAATTCCAATACTAAAATGGGAGTATCCGGTAATCAGACTATCATTTGCGATATCAATTACCGTTGAATACTCCTCAAGAGCCTTATCGTGCTGCCCCATGTAATAATAGGCATCGCCAAGTTTACGGTGAACCATAGGGTGGTTTTGTTCAATATCTTTTGTTTTTAAATAGTATTTAATCGCTTTATCATAATTTTCCTTTTTATCATAAACATTTGCTATCCCAAATAATGCATGTGCATTATTACGCTCAAATTTTAGACTTATTCTATATTCAATCAAAGCTTCTTTTAAAAGTTCACGATGAAACAAAATATTACCCAACTCACAATGAAAATTAAAATCTTTGTATTCTGTATTTGGCGGGTAAAGGGATAGAAAAGGGTTAGTAGAAAATTTTTCCAGTAATTGCTGCAATTTTTCCTGAAATTCACCATCAATATTAGTCTTCAAAAAAACAAAAAGTTTATCATCGGGATTATTATAATTTTCAAATACCTGAACAAAACCAAAAATATGATTTGTATTATCGTTAGTGTTAAACCCGTAAAATGAATTTAGTTTGCGGCAATTTTGAGTATCACTAAAAATATAACTTAAAATATTTGAAGGTAACAAAAAAGCCAATGGAAGAAATAATTTTTTTTCAAATTTGATTATTGCCGCATCATTTGTTGTAATTTCATTACCATTTAATGTAATAAAGGGTAAATTTAATAAATCTTTGGTGATACCAAGATCGAAATTGATTTCTTCAAGATTAAAAACATCAGAAAGTAATAAATTTTCAGTCATCATTTTTATATCAAAAAAATTTTCTTAGTATTGAGAATACCACAAAAATATTAGCTAAAAAAATTTTAATCAAATGATAATGCTAAAGTAATGATAATATTTTAATTTTGGACTATGATAGATATATATAGGTATTTTTATTATTAAATATATAATTTACAGTACATAATATTTTGTTGATATAGCATAGGAAAAAACCTGTTGATAATAAATTTTATTAATTTGAGAAAATAGATAAGCATGAGTTTTGATGTTGTTATAGTTACAAATGGCCCGGGAGAAATTTCCACATGGGTAAAACCTCTTGTTACGAAGGTTTTTGAAACTCTGCCTGAAGCCAGGATAATTATTTGTCTTGTACCCTGTCCATATGCAAGTGGGGAAGAAGACAAAATTGCCATAAATATTCCCGGTGTTGCTTTTGTGTTGGATGTTAAAGAGACAGGTATATTTCTCCTGTCAAAAAAATTGCCAAAGGATTTCTCCTTCAATGAAAGGGGGATAGTAATTCATCTAGGTGGAGACCAGTTTTTTACTGTTTTAATGACTTTGAGAACAAAGTTTGCATCAGTAGCTTATACCGAAAAATTGATTTTATGGCCAAATGTGATAGATAAATATCTCTTACCAGACCAAAACAGTTATGCCAATGCCAGATTAAAGGGTCTCGATGCAACCAGAGTTTCTGTAGTAGGAAACCTGATGGTAGATGCTGTTACTTCCCAGATGCCACCCCAGGAAATAAGGGAAAGGCTTGGCCTGAGTACCTTAAGCAGTGTAGTATCTTTATTACCAGGAAGTAAACCATTTAAGGTAAAATATGCAACTCCTTTACTTTTGAAAATTGCTGATTACATCGCCAAGAAAAAACCGGATACTCAGTTTATTATTTCTCAGTCGCCCTATACCCCTCTATATCAGATAGTGGGCTCAGTAACCGATGAAAAATATGTAAATGCTTTAGATGGCACTTTTGCCAGATTTGGCAGGACCAAAACAGGAAATGCCCTGGTAACTGAACAGGGAACTGTTATTAATATTATTCCACCGGAATTTCAATATGAAGCTTATCAGATTTCCGATGTGGCAATTACCCTACCGGGTACAAATACAGCCGAGTTGGCAATTTTGGGTATTCCGATGGTAGTTTTGTTACCGCTGAATAAACCGGAACATATTCCAATTGAGGGGCTAATTGGAAGAATAGCGGATATTCCTTTCGTTGGAAAATATATTAAAAGCTTTCTGATAAAACAGGCTATCAGGAAATTAAAATTCATTTCCCTGCCTAATCAGAAACTGGGGCAATTGGTTACTCCTGAATTGGTTGGCAATATTCATCCGGTAGAAGTGGCAAACCTGGCAGTAGGAATACTGGAGAACCCTTATGAAAGAAGAGAGATCTCTCTAAATCTAAAAAAAGCAATGGGCTCTAATGGGGCTGCCAAAAGTGTTGTTTCCAATATCATTGATGTCTTGCTGAAAAAATATTCGGATATGGAAATTCTGGAAACGATCAATAATTATTCAGACTGGACAAAAAGAGAATCTGATACTGAATAGACTTATTTATAAGTAGTAGAAACATTAATAAAACCTGAATCAAAGCTTATTTCCTCTTTGGTATGAGGTGAAAGGGCAAAGATTGATGCTCTTCTGAAAATCTGATTTTTTGTAAATTTCATACCATAGTACATGCCACCAAAAATACCATAACTTGTTTTATATTTTCTTTCTACAAAACTTCTGTCATTATCTATTAGATAAATATCCTTTTTAATCACTGTCAAATAAGTTTCCGGTTCAAGAAATTGATTTATTTCCAGGTTTTTACCATTATTTATTTCTGAAGTGGCAATAGGGTCGCTGGGAATGCTCCAGGCTCTGTAGGAAGAGTTTTTTGGTGGATAAATCTTGTATTCACTGTTTAATTCTGCTAAATTAATTACACTGACTAAAGCTATCGGATTATATGTAATAGGTGTTTCTCCATTATTATTTATATTATCAGGCCCACCATACCACATATAGATTGTTTCTGTTTTAGGATTTTTAGAAATTAATTTAACATCAAGCTTCATTATTTTGGGTATATTGTCATATTTTTCTGGAGGTATAATTTCTTTATCATTTAAATCGAAAATTTTCCAATCGGAATTATTGTAACCCATCGAAAAACCTAATTTTTCTTTTGTTTCTGAAGGCATTGTTTCATCAGAATATTTATGGCAACCAAAAGATAAAAAGCTTAAAATTAAAATCATTATTAACTTCATTAACTATTTCCTGCAAAATACTATTTTTTTATATATAACATTTTCATTTTATCTTGTGTTCAGTAATTAATTTAAATACCAAAAATGAAGAAAATATTATGCCTGGTTAAAAATTTAATTGACAATAATTAAATTTTTAAGATAGAATTGAATAAAGAAAGGTAATTTTTTTACAATGAAAGTAGATAAGACAAACAGATTCTGGAGCTGGCGTTTCTAAACGCTGGTGGTGCTGCGTCTTATTTAATTTCCCCAACAATAAACATCAATTTAATTTTATTTAGATATTTATAAAAAGACAAAAAAAGCCACTGGTATCAGTGGCTTTTTTTGCATATTTAATTTTGAAAAGGAAAATTTATGAAAAAAGATAAAAATATAAAGATTACCCAGCTAGTAGTCAAAAGAAAAATTGAGAATTTTACTCCTATAAATGCGTTTAATAGTATTACCAATAATAAAGATTCAATAAAAGCATTTTTATTTGAAAACAACGAAAAAAACAAACAGGACTATAGCTTTCTCGGAGTTAATCCGGTTGAAACCTTAAGGATAAAAGATGGCTTGGCATATCTGGAAAAAAAGGATGAAACCATCATTTTAAATGGCTCACCGGAAAAAATAATCAATGATTACCTGTTAAAATACGAGGTTGAAAAAAAACCTGATTTACCTCCATTTACTGGTGGAATTATCGGATATATCAGTTATGATTTTGTAAAATACCTGGAAAAAATAAATTTACCATTAATTAATAGCTTTGGCGAGAATGAAGCCTGCCTGATGCTTTTTAAAGATGTAATTATTTTTGACCATTCCGGTAATGACCTTTATATAATTGCCAATATTTTAAAGGAAAATCCCTCAGAAAAAGATAAAGAAAAAGCTTTAAATGAAGCCAAAATATTAGAAAAGCAGATTATAAAATTCCCAGAAATTACCCAACCGGATATTACAGAAATATATAATGATTTATCGGTAAAAACAACTTTTGGTGAAGAAAAATTTTATAATGCAGTAAAAAAAATAAAAGACCACATTAAAAATGGTGACATTTTTCAGTGTGTACTTTCCGAAAGATTTTCATTTTCTCTGGAAGCTCCCCCTTTTACTGTTTATCAGGTACTTAGAAAAATTAATCCATCACCATATCTTTTCTATATTTCCACAGGTAATGAAACAATCCTCGGTTCCTCACCGGAAATGCTTGTTCGGGTAAGTAAAGGAAAAGTATCCCTTTGCCCGATTGCCGGAACAAGGCCCAGAGGTAGGGATGATACTGAGGATAAAAAATATGAAAAAGCATTACTCCGCAGTACCAAAGAAAAGGCTGAACATCTTATGTTGGTTGATTTAGGACGTAATGATATTGGCAGAGTTTCCCAAACCGGAACTGTTCAGGTAAAACAATTTATGCAGGTTGAAAGATTTTCCAGCGTAATGCATCTGGTATCACTTCTTGAAGGCTCTTTAAAAGAGGATAAAACCCCTTTTGATGCTTTTAAAGCAGCTTTTCCGGCAGGAACGTTATCAGGTGCGCCCAAGGTGAGGGCAATGGAAATAATTTCCGAATTTGAGCCGGTAAGGAGAGGAGCATATGGCGGTTCAATATTCTGCTATGGTTTTACCGGTTACCTTGACTCATGTATTACTATCCGTAGTTTATTTGTAAAAAATAATCAGGGATATATCCAGGCTGGAGCTGGTATTGTTGCTGATTCAAATCCTAAAAATGAATATCAGGAAATATTAAACAAATCCAAAGCAGTTATTAGGGCTGTAAACCTTGCCCATAAATTTGCTAACCAGGAGGTGCTGAAATGATACTTTTAATTGATAATTATGATTCTTTTACCTATAACCTCTACCAGTATTTTGAAGAATTTGGAAAAGAATGCAAAGTAATCAGAAATGATCAGATTGATATACCGGGAATAAGAAAATTGAACCCTGAAGCAATTGTTATTTCTCCTGGTCCTGGTAATCCTGATAAATCAGGTATTTCGCTGGAAGTTGTTAAAGAATTTTCAGGGAAAATACCCATACTGGGAATCTGTCTTGGTCATCAGATAATTGGCCAGGTATTTGGTGGAAAAGTTGTTCGGGCATCCAGAATAGTTCATGGAAAAACAGCAAAGATTTATCATGGAATAAAAGGAATTTATCACGAAATGCCAAATCCTTTTACAGGAGTTCGTTATCACTCATTGATAGTAGAAAAAAATTCATTACCAGATTGTCTGGAAATTACATCTGAGACTAAAGATGGTATCATTATGGGTTTAAGACATAAGGAGTATAAAGTTGAAGGAATTCAGTTTCACCCGGAATCAATTATGACTCAGGATGGGAAAAGGTTATTAAATAATTTCCTGAATTATATGTAGGAGAAAATCATGAAAGAGTATTTAAATATTTTGTTCTCAGGAAAGTCATTAAACCGGACTGAAGCAGAGCAGGCAATGAATAGTATTATTGAAGGAAATGCTTTACCCGAACAGGTTAGTGCTTTTTTAGGGGCATTAAGAGTAAAAGGTGAAACTGTTGAGGAAATTGTGGGTTTTGCAAAATCTATCCGGGCAAATGCCGTTAACATTCAGACAAAACACAGGTATTTAACAGATGTCTGCGGTACTGGCGGAGATGGAACAAATACTTTCAATATTTCTACCGCAGCCGCTTTTGTAATTGCCGGAACCGGGATTCCCGTAGGAAAACATGGTAATATTGCAGTTTCAAGTAAATGCGGCAGTGCAGATGTTTTAAAAGCTCTGGGAGTAAAAATAGATTTTACACCAGAAAAAATAACCGGAATTATAAATGAAATTGGTATTGGCTTTTTATTTGCCCCTTTGTTTCATCCGGCAATGAAAAATGTTGCTCCTATCCGTAAGGCAATTGGTTTACGGACAGTGTTCAATATGCTTGGCCCATTATGCAATCCGGCTGGGGTAAAAAGACAGATTATCGGTGTCTATGATAAAAACCTGATTGGTTTAATTGCCGCAGCATTAATTGAACTTGAATGTGAAGAAGCAATGGTTCTTTCTTCTGATGATGGAATGGACGAAATTTCATTATCAGCTAAAACGGAAATTGCTCACGTAAAAGACGGAAAGGTGTTAAGATTTACCGTAAGTCCTGAAGATTTTGGCTGCTCACCTTCTTCAATTGAAAACCTGAAAGGAGGAGATGCAGTAGAAAACGCAGTCACTATTGAGAATATCCTAAAGGGGGAAAAGGGACCAAAAAGGGATATTGTCTTAATGAATGCAGCAGCAGCAATTAAGGTTTCAGGTATAATTAATGATCTAAAAACTGGTGTTCAGGTTGCCGAAGAAGCGATAAACTCCGGTAAAGCATTTAATAAGCTGGAACAGTTGAGGTACTATCAATGAATATTCTGGAAAAAATTGTCCAAAAAACAAAACAAAGGCTGCATGATGAAAAAGATTATCTATCCCTTAATACGTTAATAACAATTACTGAGAACAGCAGAACACCTTTTGACTTTTGTGCTCTTTTTACAAATGATGGGCTAAATATTATTTCCGAAATAAAGTTTGCCAGTCCTTCTGAAGGTAATATAGCAGAAACTGAGCCAATTAAAACGGCTAGAGCTTATCTTGAAAATGGGGCTACAGCATTATCAATACTTACAGAACCATTTTTCTTTAAAGGGAGCCTTAATTATATTGTTTGGGTAAGAGAGAGATTTCCTGAATCAAAAATTCTGATGAAAGATTTTGT
>CAYRDV010000064.1:0-20949 GCA_964422885.1 uncultured Candidatus Sericytochromatia bacterium | reverse complement strand
GGTGAACATCGTTTAAATGGCATTCTCGATAGAATTCAAACCGATTTTTGTATAGGTGTTGCTGGTTATCCTGAAAAACATTATGAAGCACCTAATTTAAAAACTGATTTGAGATTCCTCAAGCAAAAAGTTGATATTGGTGCTGATTATATTGTTACCCAAATGTTTTTTGATAATCAAAAATATTATGATTTTGTAAAATGTTGTCGTGATGCTGGAATTAATTCACCAATTATACCTGGGTTAAAACCACTGACAACAAGAGCTCAAATGGTAAATCTACCAAAAATTTTCCATATTGATTTACCAGAAGCATTAACTGATGAGATTTTAAAATGTAAATCTGACTCTGAAATACGCCAGGTTGGTATAGAGTGGGCAGCTTATCAGTCAAAAGAACTGATAAAATTTGGGGTTCCCTGTCTTCATTTTTATACGATGGGGGGAGCAAAAACTACCAGGGAAATTGCCTCCAGGGTGTTTTAATTTTTTTCTAACCTCCCTTCAGGGCGAGGGAGGCCAAAGGTCATCCCAGCACTCACTCATTTAATATTCAAAAGTACTGCCACCGATAAATTCTCTGAGAATTGAATTTCGGGGTACATGATCAGGATATATTGATACAAACTGATTAAGCAGGTATCTCAGTCTAAAGGCAGTAGTATAGGCCGGGTGTGTATTGGGGACTTCCAAAAGATATCTTTCACCATAAACTTTCAGGACAGATAGCTCATAAATAAGGGAAGAATCAAAAACAATATCAGCCTGATTTATATATGGATAAATATGTTTTTTTTCTCCTTCCCTAACAGAATACCACCGCATAATATTATCTTCAGGAAGTTGCCCTCTGGTATACCTGTCCCTGATTATTCTTCGAAGCAGTCGTAAATCAGATGGATTAACTCTTGAAAAAGCATCAAAAGGTAAAGAATTCATTGGTTGAATAAAAATTTTAAACAATCGGTTATTATTTACAGCATTTCCTATTAACTCAGGGTTTAATCCATGAATACCTTCCAGGAGAAGAATTCCGTTTTCAGGAAGATTTATGATATCCCCTCCTTCAGGAACACTTTTTCCTACTGTAAAAAGATATTTTGCTGTTTTAACTGTTTCTCCCTTAAGTAATGTATTTAAATGTTGCCTTAATAAAGGAAGATCCAGAGCTTCTAAAGCTTCAAAATAATAATTTCCTTTTTCATCACGAATAGTTTTATCTCTGTCTATATAATAATTATCCAGTGAGATAGAAAAGGGAAGAAGACCATTAACCTGTAACTGAACTGAAAGTCTTTTGATAAAAGTTGTTTTCCCTGATGAAGATGGACCTGCTATACAAATGATTCTAGGCTTTTTTTTATCAATAAATATTGCATCGGCAATCTGACCAATACTTTTTTCATGAAAACCTTCGGCCACAGTGATGATTTGTGAAATATTCCCCCTTACACAGGCATGATTAAGGCTACCTACAGTAGTAATATTCATTGAGTTAAGCCATTGTTTGGATCTTTCAACTACTTTAGCATAAGTTGCAACGGTATTTGTTGTAAAATCAGGGCCTTTTGTTTCACCAGCTAATAAAATAAGACCTGATTCTACCGGTTTTATCTGAAAGTTACTGATAAAACCTGCACATGGTACAAGAGGTCCCATGCTGAGAAAATATACTGCATTACAACTAATCAGACTTACCTTCGCCTGATTCCAGATATGTAAGAAACTGGCAACTTCAGTTTTATCATTTTCATTAAAGTATTTTATTGCTTTTTCTGTTGGCCATGATTCAACTCTGAAAGAAATATTTTCTTTTATCAGCTCCTGCATTTTTAAGGATATTTTTTCAGTAAGTAGTCCAAGGCGTTCATCTTTTAACCCTTTTATTTGTATCCATTGAGCAATACCAATAGATGCGCCTAATTCAAAATTAAATTCAGGAAATTGTTGCCTGGCAGCTTCAAGAAGTAAAAAAGTAACGCTCCTTCTATATATTCGTTCCCCTTCCCAATGCTCTGTTGTAAGAGGTGAAATATCTGTATCTGAATAAATATGAGTATTAAGAGACACTGCTTTATTATTTAACAGAGCAGCAACAACCGTAAAATTATTTATTTTTGTGGGTAATATATTAAATAAGGCTGTTCCTGATTTTACTTTAATTACTTCACCATTATTATTAATACTAATTAGAGAGTTTTTTTTCATCATTCGTCTTTTATTTTTTCAATGCAGATTCAACTTCCAGGTTTAATGTAATCAGGTCATCAAGAGAAGCAACTATTTTATCTCCATGATGTAAGGGGCCAACACCTTCTGGAGTTCCTGTAAAAATGAGATCTCCACGATATAGAGTAAATATTTTTGATAAATAGGAAACAATTTCAGTAAATTTAAATATCATGTCCTTTGAGTTTCCTTGCTGGCGTAATTCTCCGTTTATCATCAGTTTAAAGGGAATATTATTAATATCTCGAATAAATTTTTTATTTATAAATTCAGATACAGGGGCTGAAGTATCAAACCCTTTGGCTACTGTCCAGGGATGACCTTTACTTTTTGCTTCTGTTTGAACATCTCTTAACGTAACATCAAGCCCTATAGCAAACCCTTGTACATAATCAAGAGCTTCTTCTTCCGGAATATTTTTGGCAGTTTTACCAATAACCATTACAATTTCTACTTCATGATGGACATTTTGGGAAAATTCAGGAATGATAATCGCTTGTGAGTTATGGATAATAGCTGAAGCTGGTTTTGAAAAAATTATCGGAGCAGTTGGTTTTTGTGATTTCATTTCAGAAATATGATTCTGATAATTTAAGCCAAGGCACAAAATTTTAGAGACATTAATTTTTTCTTTTGTGCTTCTTATTCCCTTTGAAATAATATAATTCATTTTTTTTTCATTAAATTCTAATTATAATTATAAAGCCAACTCTATTTTATTCCCCTGAAAGGGATTTATCAATGACTTTTGCTAACTTTGACAAAATTATAAAAAATATGGTGGTGACATAGTTACTATTCAAGCATATGCTAGAATGTTAATATATGAAAGTAATTTATCTTGAAAATAGAGGAGTGGTGCTTTGAAAAACGCCAAAATACTTATTGTTGACGATGAACCATCTATTACAAAAAGCGTTCAGTACAGCCTTGAAAAAGAGGGTTATAGCGTAATTGTTGCTGATAATGGGGTAGATGCTATTGAGCTGGCAAGGAAAGAAAGACCTAATCTGGCAATTCTGGATGTAATGCTTCCCCAGCTTGATGGATATGAAGTATGCCGTACAATTCGTTCTGAAATGCCTATCCCAATTATAATGCTTACGGCAAAAGGTGAAGAAATAGATAAGGTTGTTGGCCTGGAAATAGGTGCAGATGAATATCTGACAAAACCTTTCAGTCTTAGGGAATTACAGGCACGAATAAAGGCTCTTTTAAGACTTGTTGCCCGTTATAAAACAAATAAACCTGATGAACCGGATAAAATTGAAATAGGTGACTTGATAATAGATCTGCACAGGCATGAAGTATACCTGAGTGGAGAACCTTTATCTCTCACTCTTAAAGAATTTGAGCTATTAAAGCTTTTAGCCCTTAATGCCAATAAGGTTCTTTCAAGAGAATATCTGATTGAGCAGGTCTGGGGTTATGATTTTGCTGGAGAAGGCAGAACTGTAGATGTTCATATCCACTGGCTCCGTGAAAAAATTGAAAAAGATCCTAATAATCCGGTCAGGATTCAAACTGTAAGAGGTGTTGGTTATAGATTTGAAAGACGGATCGGTGTTGGCGGTAAATAGGTTATAGTTTGTTTTGAAAAACATAAAACGGATACAAAATCAGCTCAATTATCTTTCAGAATATGCTAAAAAGCTTGCCAAAAAGGAAACTGGTGATAATCCTCCGGAAATTACCGAGCTAAGTGTCAAGCAGATAGCTCAGAAAATCGATGAAGTTTCAGAATCTATAAAAAACTCTGATAGTTCAAAACTGACAAAAAATGATATTGGCAGGATTGAGCTTGAGGCTGTAACTAACAGCATGAGCGAAGGTCTGATTATTTATTCAATGGATCTTGAAGTTGTGCTGATTAATCCTGCCCTGGCCCAGATGCTTATGCCTGCCAACCCCCGGGGAACTGGAAGACTAATCCTTAACCCGGATGACAGCCTGTTTTTTGAACGTTGCAATAATCCTAAACTAATGGAAAAAATTCAGCGTGCTCTTATTGAACAGCCTACAGTACCAAGATCAGATATTTAGAGTTAAAATCTCCGAAACAGGTGCTTAAACGGTATTCTTCACCTCTATTTGATAAAAAACATGAGCAAATAGGCCATGTAATTATTTACCATGATATTACTGCTGAAACTGAAATTGAAGAATTAAGAAAAGATTTTATCAGTAATGCATCTCATGAATTAAGAACTCCGGTTACTTCAATTAAAGTGCTTATTGAGTCGCTTATGAGTGGTGCAAAGGATGATCCAGACTTATTAGACGAGTTTCTCAAAGATCTTTCTATCGAAGTTGATCGCCTTCATCAATTAGTAAATGATTTACTTGATATCGCAAAGCTTGAAGCTGACAAAAATTCGATACAGGTCACCGAATTTGCCATCAATCCTTTAATAAATGAAGCTTTATCCACGATCCAGCCAGTAGCAAAATCAAGAGATATTACCTTAAACTACCCTGAAGTGAAAGAGTTAATGTTAATTAATGCTGATCGCCGAAAACTACGTCAGGTATTTGTAAATCTTGTTACAAATGGGGTTAAATTTACCCCTTCAGGAGGGAAGGTTTCGATACAGATAAAGAAATTTGAGGATTCTTATGAATTTAAGATAAAAGATACTGGTATTGGGATACCTGAGGATGATCAACCGCATATTTTTGACAAATTTTACCGGGTTAATAAAGAACGTTCAAGAGTTATAGGTGGAAGTGGGCTTGGCCTGACTATTGTTAAACAGATAATTGAAGCTCATAAGGGAATAATTCATGTCCAAAGTGAGCCGGGAAGTACTGTTTTTACTTTCCGTATTCCTCAATAAAGTTTAATAAGTTAAGGGTGATGAGTGAGCGGAAAGAGGTTCTATTATTCACGTTTCACCAATTTTAGATGGAAAAAGCAATGGAAGAAAAATTACCACTTGTCGAAATTTATTCAAAAAAAGAATGTCATTTGTGTGATGAAGCAAAAGCAATAATTAAAAAAGTTAAAAATGACACGGTTTTTGAACTGTTAGAAATAGATATAACGTCTGATTCGGAAATATTTGAAAAATATAAATATGATATCCCTGTAATAAATATAAATGGCATAATTGCTTTTAAATATAAAGTAGATGAAAACGAATTCAGGCGAAAGCTTAACAGAAAATTCTAAAATGAGAATTGGCATAGATACCAGATTTTATTCATCGAAACCTACTGGTATAGGAACATATACCCATGAGTTATGCTTAGGTCTATTAAAATATGATTCGGTAAAACTGATTCTATTTTTAAACGATGATTCACCTTTATTAAAAGATAGTCTTTTTAAAGATACTGAAAAAATACTTGTAAGGGAAAAACTTTTTAGTATTATCGAAATTTTTACTTTGCCCCCAAAAATTGCTAAAGCTAAACTCGATATTTACCATAGCCCGTCTTTTATTATGCCTTTTTTAAAAAATATAAAAACAGTAATAACTATTCATGATTTGATTCATTTAAAATTACCAAAAAATTATTCTTTTTTTCACAGGATTTATTATGAATTTTTTGTGAAAAAGGCTGCTTTACAGGCAAATCAGATTATTACCGATTCTTACTCATCCAAAAAAGATATTGAAGAATGGTTGAAAATAAAAAATGTTAAGGTGATATATATAGCCGCAAATAATAAATTTTCGCCGCATTTGGGTATTACTGATCTTTTTTCCAGATTTAACATTAAAAAATCAGATTTTATTTTATATGTTGGTAATAATAAATCTCATAAAAATATTATGAGTTTGATTAAGGCTTATGCAAATATTAAAAACAGGTCTGAAAACTTTTCTGATCTTGTACTTACCTGTACTATTACCAGAGAAGTACAGGATTTTATCCATGAAAATTTGCTAGATGAAAATATTAAATTTATTGGTAATATTTCTGATGATGAGCTGATTTTATTATATTCCTATAGTTTATTTTTTATCTGCCCTTCTTTATATGAGGGGTTTGGCTTACCTGTATTAGAAGCGATGTCCTGCGGTTGCCCGGTTACGTGCTCAAATACTACATCATTACCAGAAGTTGCCGGAAATGCGGCTCTCTATTTTGAGCCATCTGATATATCTGATATTGAACTGGCAATGGAAAAAATGTACCAGGATTCTTCATTAAGGGAAGAATTAAGCCTAAAAGGAAAATTGCAGGCAAAAAATTTTTCCTGGTCTAAAGCAACTGAAGAAACTTTGAGAGTGTATCAAAGTTTAATGTAATTTATTAAGTTTTCAGCATATTTAAAATATTAGTAGCCGTTTTTTTGATCGCTCCTTCAGGTTTTAGCACTTCACGAATGTATTCAAAATCTTTTAACATTTTTTCTCTAATAACTAAATTTTCCAATAATAATAAACTTTCTTTTGCAAGGTTATTGGGATTAACATCTTCCTGCAAAAACTCAGGAATAACTTTTTTATCAGAAATAATATTAGGTAAGGTAAAATAATCAAGCTTAATCAATATTTTTGCAAGCAGATAAGACAGTTTTGCCAGTTTATAATTGGCAATTACCGGAATTTTCAGAAGAGCTGCTTCCAGAGTAACTGTTCCTGATGCAACCAAAGCAAGATCGCAGGCCTGCATATAATATGATGAATTACCAGTAACTATCTTTAAATCAATTGATTTTATTTTTTTTTCCAGATAATTTTTCCAGAGAGGTGAAGATATTAAGATAAATTCCAGTGATGGTTTTTCTTTTTTTAGAATTTCCACACTCTCCAGAAAAACGGGTAATAGATTATCTATCTCATGTTTTCTGCTGCCTGGCATCAAACAAATTACCTGTGAATTTATCGGAATATTTAAAGAGTTCCTTATTTCCTCTTTATTTTCCGGTTTAAGAATATCTAACAGAGGGTGGCCAACAAACTCAGCCTTATCAGTAAATTCTTTATAAATTTCATATTCTTTTGAAAAAACGGCAAATAATCGATCCACCTTTTTTATAACTCTTTGCGGACCTTTTTTAAAACCCCATATCCACTCCTGGGGGCCAATATAATAAACTGTGGGTATTTTATATTTTTTAGTTAATCCTGCTAACCTCAGGTTGAATCCCTGATTATCAATGAGAACTACTAAATCAGGCCTTTTTTCGGAAAAATAATTTTTTGCTAATTGAAAAACCTCTGCTACCGGAAATACTGCCGGAATGCTTTCAATTAACCCAACACTACTATAAGGAGCAATATCTCTTAGTATGTTAACATTTTGCTCTTTCATAGCCTGGCTACCTATACCTGTTATTTCCAAATCAGGCTCAAGGTCAAACAGTGCCTTAGCCAGGTAGCTTCCATGCATGTCTCCTGAAACTTCGCCTGCTGAAATGAAAATAGAGTATTTTGCCATTTTTAACTCACCACTGTCTGAACTATGATTCATGTGATTAAAGGATTACCATGATTATGAATAAAGTGAAAGACTTAATCTGATTTATAAAATAATATATTATTTCATAAATTTAAAATATTTAATTTCAATTTTTGCCTGGGATATATTAAGCTGTACTAATGAGCAAAAATTTATCCATACTCTGTAAAATACTGGAAAACCTTGGGGTTGAACCTGTTGAAACGGATACAGGAACAGAGTTTAGCGGAAAACTTATTATTGAAACCAATAAAAACAAAAAGTTTACCCTGGTTCTAAAAGATTTATGGGCTCACGCTGTTGACTATACCTGGGTTGGAGCGGAGCTTTTACTGCACTATGTAAATATTGATAAAGAAAATAACTGCCTTATTTTAGATGAGCGCAGCTACCTTGTTCTTGAGCCTGATATACTTGTCAGTCCAAGCTCTATCAGATTGACAGATGGGTGCATCCGAAAATATTATGTTCAGAAACGTCTGGGTATTTCAAATAAAAATTACCCGATGTTACGGGGAACATTGGTAAATAATGCATTTGATCTTTTAATTGAAAACAAAACTTTAAATAGAAAAGAAATACTGGAAAAGGTTTTAAAAGATTCATTGATAGAGCTTTCTTCACTTGAAGAATATCAATTGCCGGAGCCAGAAAAGGTAAAAGCAGACTTACAGCAGCATCTTAATGCTCTTGCTGTCTGGAAAACCCATAAAAAGTTTTTTGAATCTGAAGAAAAAAGAACTGAACCTACTTTTATCTCCAGAAAATATGGCTTATCAGGCAGGCTTGATTTGCTTGTAAATCCTGGTAAGGAAGCTATTACCTATGAATTAAAAACCGGAAAAGCTCCTGAATCAACACCCTGGAGAAATGATATATCTCAGGTTGCGTGCTACCAGTTACTTTTAGAGTCAGCTTTCGGTTGTAGTAATCCTGACAGCTACCTTATTTATTCGCAGGGAAAAGGTAATGAACTTCTTAAACAATGTTCAGTAGATTTTAGAATCAGACGTAAAGTGATCAATATCAGGAATCAGATTGTGGCAATAGATCATGCTTTACTTTTTGATATCCATAAATTTCCTGAATATCAAAAGCTTATTCCTCTTACTGAATCAGGAGCCTGTGAAAAATGTCTGGTGAAAAATGAATGTTTTTCAATCTGTAAAAATCTAAATGAAAAAAGCTGTTCTACCTGTGGTGTTGCTAATATTTGCTCGGTTAAAAATAATACAGCGGTAAAACAGGAATTGGAATATTATGAAAAATATTTCAGATTAATAGAGTTTGAGCGTTTTGAAAACCGAAAAAATTTCTCGAGAATCTTTAGCGATTTGCAGCCAATTCTTGATGAAGGAAAAGCTATTTTAAATCTCAGTTTTGTTTCCAAACATGAAAAAATAATTGAATTTACTACTTCAGAAGTAATTGAGTCGGAAATAAAACCAGGAGATCTGGTATTGCTTTTTAATGAAAATATTACTTCGGGAGAGGTTTTTAAGGCAAATGTAAAATACATTGATCGCTTTATTGTATATCTTGCTTTGAAAAAAGATATTAAATCCGAAACTTTTGAAAATAAAGTATGGAACATTTATTCTGATACGATGGAAACAACTTTTGATACTATGCAGGGAGCCTTATATTCATTTTTAAATAATAACTCCCCACAAGGTGGGGCCCCTGTTTCCGGGTACGGAAATAAAGATTCAAAGCAGAGAGATTTGATTCTTGGCCGTAGAAAACCAAAATTTGAAGAAATTCAGGATATTAAATTAAATGATTCTCTGAATTCAAAACAACAATTTGCTATTAAAAAAGCTTTAAGTGCCCAGGATTATTTTTTGATCCAGGGACCACCTGGTACAGGTAAAACCCATACTTTAGCGAACCTGATCATTGAATTGGTAAAAAAAGGAAACCGGGTTTTACTTTCAGCATTTACTCATCGTTCAATAGATAATGTTCTTTTAAAACTTATTGAAGAAGGTTTTACAAATTTTATGAGAATTGGTTCTCATGAGATTGTGGATTCGGCAATCTGCCCTTTTCTGATTCAGGAAAGATTTAAAGATTTTACTTTTGATGATATAAAAGATTTACAAAAACAATTGGAAAATTTTCCGGTTATTGCCTGTAGTTCTATCAGCTCCATGAGTTCCTCCCTGATTAGACGTTTGAATTTTGATATTGCAGTTGTGGATGAAGCTGGTCAGCTTACAGAGCCAGGTACTCTTTCGATAATTCTTCAGGCCAGTAAATTTATTTTAGTTGGTGATCATAAGCAATTACCTCCAGTGGTGCAAAGTAATAAATCAAAAAGCCTTGGACTGGATAAATCTTTATTTGAAAGACTAATTGATATTAACAGAGAAAATGTAAAAGATGTATTAGTTACTTTGGAAGAACAATACAGAATGAATGAGAATATTATGAATTTTCCCAATCAACATTTTTATAATTTTGCCCTTAAAGCCCATGAGAAAATAGCAAACCAGCAGTTAAAACCTGTTGAGGATATTAAAAACTCTGTTTTTTATCAGGCTATAGTCCCGGAAAATCATCTGGTTTTTATTAATTTAAAAAGCAAAAGTAATTTAAAGAGTAATATCGGTGAAGCTGAATTACTGGTTAAATTATCAGAAGAGTTTTTTAAATATGGTATTAATCCTGAAAAAATTGGAATCATTACACCTTTTCGGGCCCAGGTTGCGGAGATAAAAAGAGCCTTTTTTGTTCTTGATAACCCTACCTTTGCTTCTCTGACTATTGATACTGTTGACAGGTTTCAGGGAAGTGATCGTGATGTGATTATTTTTTCCAGTGTTGTAAGCAGAGAAGAACAAATTAATGATTTTTTTACTGATTTCAGAAGAATCAATGTAACTATTACCCGTGCCAAGAAAAAGTTTATCCTGGTTGGCAATAAAGATATTCTCACCAAATCAGAACTTTTTTATAAATTACTCCGTTCTTCGGTAGAAGTGACATTAAATCTAACAGAAAAATAAATCCCCTAAAGAGGCCCCTGTTAATTCTGTACTCAGAATCAGGCTCCAGTACTCTGGAGTAAAGTATTCTTAATACTAATAAGTTTAAAATTTGCTTTAAGTGGTATAAAATTAATAGAGTTTCTAATTTTTTATTCATTAGTTGTAATTTATATATGCTAAAAAATATCTGGTTGCAGGGAAGTATGGCTATTTGCCTGCTTTTTTCAGCTTGTAGTTACCAGATTAATTTTAATGAAATAAATGAATTAAACTCTGTTTCCATAAATTCACAAATTACGCCAAAAGCTGATTGGTTCGTCCAGTTATCACCCAAACTCCAACAATACTACCAGTCTGCAAAAGGTAAAACCGGTAATGAGTTATTTAAAGAAATTCACAAAATAATTTCCCGTAATACCAGATCTCAAACTTATGAAAATGCCCGAATACTAATATTTTCTTCTATGGATAATATAAAAGTTGGTGAGCAGCAAGGCTTATGGGAATATTATTCGCAAATCCTTATTCCTGGTAAAGGAGGAGATGGACATAAGTATAAAGAAAAAGGTGATATTAATGGTGATGGTACTCCTGATGATGTCATAAATTGCGAACATACCTGGCCTCAGTCCTTTTTTAATAAGAAACAGCCAATGGTTTCTGATATGCACCATCTTTTTCCGGTTTTTAGCGTGCCTAATAATCGTAGAAGTGATCGCTCATTTGGTTATTCTTATCCTAAAATAATTTATACAACTCAAAGTGGTTCAAGATTATCCATAAAACCAAAAAGAGAAGGATTTAGCCCTGATTTGCCTGAGGATTTTAGTGCTGAGTTGCCCGAAGAGATAGAAGCAGCATATGATTTTATTTTTGAGCCGTCTGATAAACAAAAGGGTAATACAGCAAGGGCCTTATTTTATTTTTATACCAGATACCATAATGAGAGTATAAGGCAAGGCGATTTTGACAAAAAAGATTTCTGGCTTTCACGTGTTGATTCTTTTATAAAATGGGCTGAAGTTACTGATCCTGTTACTGATTTTGAAAAAATAAGAAATGATAAAATAGAAATTATTCAGGGGAACCGTAATCCGTTTGTTGATATTCCAAACCTTGCCACTCTTATTAGCCCAGGTGTTTTAAAAACCAAATAATTACCGGAAATTTATAAGCCTATTTCTTGTTTACAGCTATTAACAATTGTCTGAATGTCATTATTGGTTGCATTTTTTAATTGTTCATAGGGATGAAATTTTTCTTCCAGACTTTTTATTGAGCAGGAACAATAATCTTTAATATCTTCATATTCGAGAAATGGATTGGAATTTGCTGCTGAAACATAACAAGAGTTTAATTCAAGCTGAAATTTGTCTTGGGGCCATTTATTGTTACCAGAAGAATCATCTGATGGTGGTATGGTAACTACAACAGAAGGTAAAACGGATGGAATTACTGATGCGGCTACAGATGGTATAGCAGAAGGAATAACAGATGTTACCACGGATGGAACTGCTGTTGGTATAGCCACAGAAACCGGAGGAATTATTGAAGGAGCAGAACTGGAAGCTGGTTGTGAATTAGTAGCTGCAGGAGCCTGAGTCTTTTTATCTTTACCCGATAAGTTATCAATCAGGTTTTGGTCAATTTTTACATTTACTACCTGGTTGCTTGCCTGATTTGGGCAGGCAGTTATAAGTGCTGATAAAAGTATAGTAATTACAATATAAAAAAATAATTTGTTTTTCATATAAGCACCTCCATGTCTAAACCGCAAACAAGATTAAATCATTTTAAAGTATTTGGGTAATTGTTGCAATTTTGGAAAATAAAAATTAATTAAGGAAACCGCTTTATAATAGTAATTGCTTAAAATATATTTGTAGAATTAACTGTTATTATTGCGATTATCTGAAACACATATACTGCATATCTGCCATAATGGCAGATATGCATGAGTTAGCTGAAAGTCAGAAATAATTTATTCTTGATAAGTGGTAATAAATCAATAAAAATAAAAGATGGAAGACCTTAAATGCAAAATTAATTCTTCAGGCTAAGCAACATTTAGAATTATTGGAGAAATAAAATTTTAGAGGTTAAAAAGACCGATTAGCTTTTAGTAAATCATTTTATCTTAATGATACATAGTAAAAAGCTATAATAAAATTATTTAATTACAATGTTATAAAAACTAAAATATGAAAAAATAAATTTACACATGATTAAATTAACTTGTCCTAAATGTAATAAAAAACTCAGTTTAAACGTTATAATTTGCCCTTATTGTGGAGCAAGTAGTAAATAAATTGATAAAAAAAGATTTGAATTAATGGATAAAGAAGAAAAGGAGCCTTTCTTAAAAATATTAATACCTTTCTTAATATCTATTTCAATATTTATATTAATTCTTGTTTATTATAATGTTTCAGAAAATTTTGATAAGAAAAAAAATAAAACTTTAGTTACTGAATTAACAAAAACCCCAAAAGAGTCAAAAATAGATAATAAAGCAAAAAAAGAAAGTAAAAAAAAGACAGTGCAAATTGAAAATCAAAAGAACAATAAAAAATACAAAAAAAATTCATATGAAAATGAGGTACAAACAGAATACCATAATGGAACTTTGGGCGAAATTGAGAAAGCTGTTGATATAAATTTTGATAGAAAAATTGATGGAAAAGATTGGAATGTTTTGTCAGATAAACAAAAACAATTAATAATATCAGCCTATTATTTATCAATTTGGCAAACTTTAAAGGGAATTACACCACCAAAGGAAGCTGTGGAAGAACAGATATCGCAAGCAATGGGGCAATTAAATTCCTTTTATGACAATAGTAATGAAAATAAAGAAGTTCTTGATTCAATTTATGAATTAAATAGGTAAAGCAATTAATACTATCAACTAACATACAAGCAACCGCAATGTATAATAAAAATAAGGAAAAATCGTATAAGTTACGCAGCTATTGCTTGCCGGGCCTCCACATGCCATCATTATAAAGTTTTTAATAGCAGATTCATTTAAAACCCTAGAACTAAAAAATTTAATTTTACTTATTGATTTAAATAACTATATTTTTTATATAATGGTAAAAAGATTAGACAAACATTATACTAATTAATATGGCAGATACGAAAAATATATATAAATTGCCTCCAGTAGTTGAGGTCTTTTGTGAAGTAAGATTTCAGCAATCTAAGTATTTACCATTTGATAAGTTATCCACCCTACATTCTAAAATTAAAAGCTCTTTTTCTGAAGTTTCAGAAACTTTACGCAGTGAAGAGCAAATATCCTATTTAAGAGGAACTGTTAAAGACTCAAAGCTTATAAAGTTTTTTGATAAAGACAGAAATTATATGTTTCAAGTTAGTGATGATTTATTTAGTTTTCATCAATTTAAACCTTACAAAAAATGGGAAGATTTTAAAAATATATTGATTTCAAATTTTAAAATATATAAAGATGTAATTCAACCTAGTAATATTAAATATCTACTCATTACATATAAAAACTTAATTAATTTGCCTCGAGCTGAAAATTTATTACTTGAGAACTATTTTAATGTTTTTCCTTCAGTTCCAGATAACTTTCCTAATATGAATGAATTTTCTTGTAAAATAAATTTGCCTTATGGTAATAAAGAAATAGCTATTTTAGACTTAAAAAGTATTCCTGTAAATTTACAAACAGAGTATATTTCGTTTGAGCTTAATTTAAATTATTTCATAGCAGTACCTAGTAATGACATATTGTCAGAAAATAATATGTTATTAAAACAAGCACAATTAAGGATTGAAGAACTTTTTGAAGGTGCAATAACTGATAATTGTAAAAACTTATTTGGAAGAAATAAAAATGTCTAAATTATGTTCTAAAGAAAGTTTTTTTGACTTAATTAAGGATGACATAGATCTGAAAAGTTTTAAAAATATTTCGTATATAGAAAAAGTAGAAGAACAAATTGAAAAAATTGAATCCTTTAAAAATTTAAAAGAAAACTGGGATTCATATGGTGCTGAAAAGGTTAATGAAGATTGTATAAAAAGAGCAATTAGTATAGTTAATTTTTTTAAAAACAGAAGCCTTGGTATTAATTTTTCATATCCCTTACCTGATGGAGGAATTCAATTGGAAATGAATAACAGTTACAACTTGGAAATTGAAGTTAATCCGAATGGCTTCAATGATCAAATAATTATAACTGATGAAAGTGGAACTATTTTATGGGAGTTTGAAGAACCAAAATTAAATGCAGAAAATTTAAACAAGGTAATTTCATTTTATTTTTAAAACTTATGCTTGAAACTCTTAACTATACTATAACTGAGGAAGATGATTTATATAGAAGGATTCCAAGAAAACCTGACTTTTTAAATACAGAAACAGGTAAGCCAACATCAGCAAATTTTAAACCAAGAAAAACAGACAATAATCGTTTATCTGTAAATATTGTAGCTTTAACAACTGCGAAAGAGTCTGTAATTGATCCTCAAAAATTTACAGTTGCCTGCTTTTCTGCAAAAATTCCTTTGAGCCATGATTTATTATGTATTCAGGAAATAGATCCAAACTTTCCAGATAACACTTCTCATGCTTCAATAGTTGGTGAAAAAAAATCATTTGAAAAATTTGCACTTAAAGTAAAAGAAGCATGTGTTATTTTAAATGACAGTTGTTTTAAATAAAAAATATAGTTAAAATTAAGCGGCTAATTATTTGTCAGATAATACACAGCTCCATCTTCAATTAAATTATTATCTGTTTTTCCAACCCCATAAATAATGTATTTTGTTCTTTTTTCATTAGTATAATAACCAATAAAACCAGAGCTTAATGTATTTTTATTGAGAATAGTACTTTCAGGAATATATTTTAAATCATTTACAGTATTTTCTATTTTTAAAAACGGATTTTTAAAATTTTTCCAATAACCTTTTGATGTTGCTTCTTTTATTAAAATTATATTACTTTCAGGATATTTTCCTTTATTGTTTTTTGCATATATTTCCACGCTTTCCTGAAAAATCTGCATATTTGTTTTTACAGCAGCAATCTTTTGTTTTTCAATAGTGCTTCTAAGATTTAAAATTCCCAAAAAAGTAACTAAAGCAATGATAAGAATACTGACTGAAAGGTCATTATTTTGTTTAAGTCCAAGCCCTGTCATTTTATTCTTTTTGGTTATAAATTTGCATCGCTTTTTCGATACCATCAATTATTATCATATCAAGAGCATCAACACCCTTTTCCAGAACCTTTTCAAGCATATCCATTTCAGATTTTGTAAAATTGGAAAGTACAAAATTAGACATTTCAAATTCTTTTGGTTTTGGTCCGATACCAATTCTCAGGCGGGGAAAATTCTGGGTACTAAGACAGGAAATTATTGATTTTATTCCATTATGTCCAGCAGCACTGCCATTGGTTTTAATTTTAAGTATGCCAAGATCAAAATCTTTATCATCATAAACAATAACAATTTCATCAGGTAGGTACTTATAATAATTTGCCAGAGAAATAACTGATTCACCGCTAAGGTTCATATATGTCAGAGGCATAGCCAGAGTAACCGTTTTACCTTTGTAATTCCCTCTGGCTACAGTGGCTTTATGCTTTTTTTCAAGATTAAAACTAAGCCCTGCTTGCTTTGCAAATTTTTCCAGTAACATCCATCCGGCATTATGCTTATTTTTTTCATATTGCTGACCCGGATTACCAAGTCCAACTATCAACATATTTTTCAACCCTACTTTTTGTAGCTATATATTTATTAGATATGAAACTACGAATGAACACAAAAAAACACGAACATATTTTAAATAAATTAATTTATATTCGTGGTTAAAACTTTTTAAAAACATAATATATCAAAATGACTCTTAGTCAAAAAGCTTGCTCATTGAACCTTTCTGGTCAATACAGTTAATGGCATCACCCAGCAATTTTGCTAGAGAAAGTACAGTAAACTTATCCAGATTATACTTTTCTCTTTTAATGGCTAAAGGAATAGAATTAGTAATAATTACTTCTTTGATTGGAGAATCGTTTAGCCTGTCTATAGCCGGGCCTGATAAGACTCCATGAGTTCCTATTGCGTATATTTCCTGTGCTCCGTTTTCATAAAGACTTTTTGCCCCGGCACAAATTGTCCCTGCCGTGTCTATCATATCATCAAACAATATTGCTGTTTTTCCAGCAACTTCTCCAATAATATGCATAACTTCTGCCATATTATGACCTGGTCGCCTTTTATCAATTATTGCTATCGGAGCATTTAATTTTTTTGCAAATGCTCTTGCTCTTGTAACTCCCCCAACATCAGGTGAGACTATTACCAGGTCTTTCAGGTGCTTACTGATAATGTAATCAAGCATTACTGTTATTGAAGAAAGATTATCTACCGGGATATTAAAAAAGCCCTGAATTTGTCCGGCATGAAGCTCAACTGTTATTACCCTGTCTGCTCCAGAAGTAGATAAAAGATCGGCAATTAATTTTGAAGTAATTGCTTCTCTTCCCTGGGTTTTTCTATCCTGTCTGGCATAACCGAAATATGGTATTACAGCAGTAACTTCGTGGCATGATGCTCTTTTAAAAGCATCCATCAGAATCATCAGCTCCATCAGATTATCATTTGCTGGTGGGCAGGTAGGCTGAATTATATAAACATCTTTTCCGCGGACACTTTCTCCGATTTGAACATAATTTTCACCATCACTAAATTTATTTATTTTTAAAGAGCCTAATTCTACACCCAGATAATTAGCAATTTCGGTGGATAATTCTCTGTTTGCACTCCCTGAAAAGATTTTTAATTCATAAGGATTATTTTTATTAGATAATTTAGATCTCAAACCTTCTCTTACTTTATTTTCCAACATTGTCTTTCTCCCTTTTTCTAAGTACCCAATTCTCTATATTTTTTTGCCTTGCCCTTCCAACTCCTAATGAGTGAGTCGGTACTGTTGCAGTAATAGCAGAGCCGGCTGCAATATAAGTATCAGATTCCAGTGTAAGAGGAGCAATCAGCGTTGAGTTGCTACCAACAAAAACATTAGAACCTATAATAGTTTTATGCTTATTTTTTCCATCATAGTTACAGGTAATAGTACCAGCTCCAATATTGGTTTTAGTCCCTATCTCCGCATCTCCCAGATAAGCGAGGTGTGATGCTTTTACCCCTTCTTCAAGGACTGTTTTTTTAAGTTCAACAAAGTTACCAATCTTACACTTATCATTAATTACTGCTTTTTCCCTGATTCTTGAAAAAGGACCTACTGAGCAATGATTGGCAATTTTTGAATCAATTACTGATGAAAAAGTAACTTCAGTATTATCACCAATAATCGTATTTACAATATGGCTGTTTGGTCCAAGCCGACAATTGATACCTATAATAGATTCTCCTTCGATGATTGTATTTGGGTAAATAACAGTATCCAAACCTATTTTTACACCAGAATCGATATAAGTTGCCTCTGGATCTATTATTGTAATACCTGAAATCATCAGTTCTTCGTTGATTTGCTCACGGATAATTTTTGCCATTTTTGCTAAAGTAACCCGATCATTTATTCCCAAAACTTCTTCTATTTTTTCAGTAATGTTTGAGCGGACAATCAACTGATTATCAACAAACATTTTTATTACATCGGTGAGATAATATTCACCCTGAGCATTTTGGGGAGAAATCTGAGTAAGATAATAATTTAATTTTTGCCAGTTAAAGCAATATGTCCCGGAATTTATTTCTTTTACTAATCTTTCTTCATAACTAGCGTCTTTTTCTTCTACTATTTTTGTAATGTTATTATTAATATCTTTAATAATTCTTCCATAACCAAAAGGATTTTCCATTAATGTTGTAAGTATAGTTGCCTGGGCATTATCCTTTTGATGAACTTCAATAAGTTCTTTCATTGTCTTTGTTGAGAGTAATGGTACATCTCCGCTAAGAATCAGAATATCACCCTGATAATTTTCCAGGTAAGGTTTTACCTGCATAACTGCATGACCTGTACCAAGTTGTTCTTTTTGTTCTACCCACTTTACAGGGATTCGGTTATCAAAAGAGTTTATCACCTGTTCAGATTCATAACCAACAATTATAAGTATCTGGCTGGGGTTTAATACCTGTACTGAATCTATAACATAATCCAGCATTGACCTACCTGCAATCTTATGTAAGACTTTCGGCAATTTTGATTTCATTCTGGTGCCTTTTCCGGCAGCCATTATGATTACACTTAAATCTTTTTCTTCTCTCATAACCTAATTAGATTCGTAAATCCACTGACCAAAAATCAATAACTTTAATAATATTATTGACCTGTACCAAAGTTTAATGCCTATATAATACCATAACTAAAAAATGGTAAAAGTAAATAATAGTAACAGTTGGATTTATAGCATTTAAAAGTTTAAAAACAGGTAAATTAAAGATAATGTTTGTTAAAATTTATAATTAATACCAATTCTTTATTTTTATAATTCAGAATGTCCTATTAAATCTGGTAAAAAGCAGTATTAGTATCGCTTTTATTTTGAAGCAGAAAGTAAGGATTTACCAATATTATTATATGGTGAATTTTCCAGATGTCCTGCAATATTTTTTAAAGTTTCAGGAGAATATTTTTTTATCTCATTTGTTAATTCATTCTGATTATCTAAAATTTTCATTCTGACTAATGCTTTTACAATAAGCTCAGGAGTAGATTTATCCAGCATCTTGTTAAAAGTATCTTCCCATTTATCTTTTGCATCAGAAGTTAAATAACTTTTCATATAAACAAGCAGGTTTTCACTTTTTTCTGGTAATTTTGAAAATATACCATCTATATACAGATTTTTAATTACTTCCTGTATTGGCTTTCTGGGAGTATTTTCCAGCTCAAAGCTTCTGGTAATTTCCACTATATTATCAAAGGATAAATTCCCTGTTTTATTATGATCAAATTTAAGTGAATAATTGCTTTCATTTTGATTTACAAAACCGATTTTTTTCAGAAACATCAGGTTAATAATATCATTTGACCTTTTGATAACTTCATCCATATTTCCACCGGATGTATAAAGTTTAGCCATCAAATCTGAACATGCCTCATAATTATTTGATTTTTTTGCTTTGATAAATGCATCAAAAAACATTTTTTGGTCAAAACTAAAATTTGGCAATTCTGGTTTATTTGTTAAGCTATCGCTATTATTTTCGGGCAGGGCCTCTACATTATTTCTATTTCTTATTGAGCTGCCTATAAGAGATTCTGTTGTCAGCATTTTTCTTAGCTCAGCTTCTACTTTAAAGCCAATAAGCAGGGAAACAGGGCCTAAGACAGGTATTTTCCCATCGGCAGAAACACTAAATTTACCATCAAATCCGACCTGAGGAGTTTTAATCTTCAAATCACCTTTATTATCCTGGATAAATGGTATACGGATCAACAACTGGCTTTTAGCCTCAATCTTTGCTGAGACAGCGACAAGATCTACATCTTTCTTCACTTCCTGTTTTTGCTCCATACCAGATTTAGCCATTTTTTCAGCCTCTTCTTTAGCAGCGACAACGGATTTTTTTACCATCTTCTGAATCTGGGATATCAGTTCTGGCTTTATATTATACTTTCCTTCAACATTTTTAAGGGCATCTTTAACAGCATTACTTATTTTCTCCTCAATATCTTCTCCTGCACCTTTTCCTTTACTTTCCACCTGAAATTTGGCCAGGTCAAACTTTATATCCAGAGATGAGCCATAAAACTCATCAGCTTTTAATCTGTCTCTTGGTTCCCAGACAAGATTCAACTGTGCTTCTATACCATATCCAGCCAGACCTACCTGAAGCTGTGATTTAAAAAAGTTACCATCGGTAACTGAACTGGCAAGACCTTTATCTTTATCGTAGGTATTAAATCTCTGATATTTAATACTTCCTTTAATCTTATCACCCTTAATTGGTATTTCCGCTTCTCCCTTTGCTTCCCAGAAAGCAAAATCTGATTGCTGATATTCATTTTGATTTGGTATTAAGACATCCTGGTTTGCTTTTGTCGGGCCTTTGACATCCTGTACAAAATCAATGAATGAAGGATCATAATTATTCATTGCTTCAAGGATAAATTTTGCTGCACTATCAAGGTCAGTAAATTCATATTCCGTTTTTATACCTGCAGCGCCCTGAGCTTTCAAAGAAACGACATCCTTTTTTTCAATTCCTCCACCTATACCACCATAGCCTGAAAAACAAAGTTTTACCTTCCCATTTGCGGTTCCTTGTGCCTCAAGCTTAATACCTCCATAAAAATA
>CAYRDV010000063.1:0-20974 GCA_964422885.1 uncultured Candidatus Sericytochromatia bacterium | reverse complement strand
ATGATGATGGCTTCGATGATGGGAGCAATTGCTTTTCAAAAAGGCCTGGGATTAGTTCATTCATGTGCCCATGCCTTATCAACAGTAGCAGACCTGCATCATGGACTGGCAAATGGAATAATGGTTGATCATGCTTTAAAATTTAATGTATCTCAGGTTCCTGAAAAGTTTGAAAGAATTGCTCAAACGGTTGGTTTAGAGAGTCCAACTACTGAAAATTTCTTTGGCTGGCTGGAAAAACTGAAAAGAGATATCGGTATTCCGGCAAAACTATCGGAAGTTAATATTACTGCTGACAAAATCGAGAGATTATCTGAAGTGGCGATTAATGATGCCTGTCATCAGTGTAATCCCAAAGAATGTAATCAGGATGATTTTCGTAGAATTTTTTCAGAGTCGCTATAAGGAGGAAAAATGAGTAAACTACAAATTATTAATCCGGCAAATAATCAGATTATAGAAGAACTAACTGCAGACACAGCGGATTCAGTGAGAAATAAATTTAATAAAGCAAAAGCAGCGCAAAAAAAATGGGCCAATGTTCGACTTGATAAACGTAGCGAAATATTACATAAATTTAGAGAACTGATTCTGAAAAAAAAAGATAAACTGGCTGTTACTCTTACGTCTGAGGTTGGTAAACCAATTACTCAGTCATTTAATGAGTTAAATGGCCTTCTAGCCAGGTTGGATTTTTTTCATGATAATGTGGAAAAAGTCACTGCTGATGAAGTAGTATTAAATGATAATTCACAAAAGCTTCTGGAAAAAATTTCTCATGAACCTTTGGGGGTGATCGGTAATATTTCTGCCTGGAATTATCCTTATTTTGTCGGTTCAAATGTATTTGTTCCTGCTTTACTTACAGGTAATGCGGTGCTTTATAAGCCATCCGAATTTGCTACTCTTACAGGTTTGGCTATTTCTGATTTACTGCATGAAGCAGGTGTTCCCGAAGATGTATTTATTCCTCTGATCGGTGAAGGAAGTGTTGGAGCAGCCTTACTTGAACAACCATTAAACGGAATCTTTTTTACCGGCTCGTACCCTACAGGTAAAAGAATTGCTGAGGCTGCGGCAAAACAGTTAATGAAAGTTCAGCTTGAATTAGGGGGTAAAGACCCTGTGTATGTTCATCACGATGTTGATGTAAACACTGTTGCTGCAGCTGTCGCTGATGGTGCTTTTTATAATAATGGCCAGAGTTGCTGTGCAGTGGAAAGGGTTTATGTTCATCACAGTATCTATGATGCTTTTGTGGATGCTTTTGTGAATACTGTTGCAAACTTTGTAACCGGAGAGCCTATGGATGAAAAAACCTATATTGGCCCTCTTACCAGAAAAGATTTACAGATATCTGCATTGGAAAAACAGATTGAAGATGCTCTGAAAAAAGGGGCAAAACTTTTACTTGGTGGTAAAAGGGTAGATAGAAAAGGTTCATATTTTGAACCAACTGTATTTATAAATGTAAACCATAGTATGGAAATAATGAAAGAAGAATCATTTGGTCCAATCATCGGTATTCAGAAAGTAAATGATGAGAATGAAGCTATAGAACTGATGAATGACACTGAATACGGATTGACAGGCAGTGTTTATTCTAATGATAAAAACAAAGCAATAGAAATACTATCTCAGTTAAATACTGGGACAGTTTACTGGAATTGCTGCGACAGAATAAGTCCAAGGCTTCCCTGGTCGGGAAGAGGACATTCAGGTATTGGTTCAACTCTTTCAACATATGGGATTCAGGCATTTGTCCAGCCTAAAGCATGGCATTTGAAGGGATGAAGAGGTGAGGAGGAAGTGAGGCCACAAACTTCGTTTGTTAAGTGAGGCAGCAAGCTTGCTTGCTTGTGAGGGAGAAGTAAAGAAGTGAAAAGAAGATTTATTTTATCTTACTTCTCCCTCACTTCCTCCTCACTTAAGACAACTTTAGTTGTCTGACCTCACTGAACGAAGTGGCCTCACTTCCAATAATTTTTAATATTAAATAAGAGGAAATATGTCAGAACAAACTAAAGCGGGTACAGGCAGTCTATCCAAAGAAGAATATGCTTTAAAGCCTGTGCTAAAACCTATCCATCTATGGGCGATTGCTGTGGGTCTTGTAATAGCAGGTCATTATATCGGTTGGAATTTTGGTCTTCAGACCACCAGCCCCATTGGTATGCTGATTGCTACTCTGGTAATTACTGTTATGTATATAACCTTTATATTCAGCTATACTGAACTTACTACTTCGATTCCCAATTCAGGTGGTCCTTATGCATATGCACGTAAAGCAATGGGGCCTTATGCAGGGTTTATTGCTGGTTTGGCGACTTTGGTTGAATTTGTTTTTGCTCCTCCGGCAATAGCTTTGGCAATTGGTTCATATATTGAATTTATTGCTTTAAAATTTGGCTTTACCATTCCGGCGCTTTTGTTTATGCAACCCAAAGTCTGGATTGCCATTCTGGCATTTGCCGTATTTATTTGTGTAAATCTTATGGGAGTTGAAGCTGGAGCTGTTTTTGAACTTCTGGTTACCGGGATGGCTGTTTTTGAATTAATTGTTTTTTATTTTATTATTTTTCCCCATATTGAAATCAGTAATATTGTAACTGACCCCATTTTACCTGGCGGTTTTGGTGGTGTTTTTGCGGCAATTCCCTTTGCGATTTGGTTTTATCTGGCAATAGAGGGAGTTGCCATGTCTGCTGAAGAAACAGCGAACCCCAAGAGAGATATACCTATAGGTTATATTTCCGGTATTGTAACTCTTGTTGTATTGTGCATTTTTACGCTTATCTGTTCTACCGGAGTTGTTCCGGCACAAGAACTGGCTACAGTTGAAAAGCCTTTACCAATTGCCGTGCAGAAAGTGCTACCAGCTGGTCATTGGATTACCCAGGCAATCGCTATTGTTGGTGTTTTTGGCTTAATTGCCAGTTTTCATGGAATAATCCTTGGTTATTCAAGGCAGGCATTTGCTTTGGCAAGAGCTAAGTACCTACCCCATTCTCTGGCAAAAATAAGTAAAAGAACAAAAGTACCATATAATGCGCTTATTTATCCAGGTATTATTGGTGCTTTAGCCTGTCTTACTGCTTATACTGATGCCATTATAACTATTTCTGCAATCGGGGCAATTGTTTTATATATTATTTCAATGATTTCATTGATGGTGCTACGAAAAAAGGAACCTAACATGGAAAGGCCATTTAAAGCACCTTTTTACCCTATTTTCCCAATTATTACGCTAATAATTTCTGCTGTTTCAATGATTTCAATAATTTATTTTAATTTCAAGTTATTTCTTATCACCCTTGGTATATTTATTCTTGGAACTTTGTATTATTTTATGGTTGTCAGAAAAACGGTTGAACAGGAAGAAGATATCTTAAGTCTTAAGGGTTTTGAATCTTTGAGAGCAACCGGAGAACTACCCGTAACAGATTAAATATGCTGCAACAAAAAAAATCTGATAATCTTCTTTTATTTACACATACCGGAAATACTGGTGGTGGAGCTATTTTTGATATTATTATCCGACAATATTCCCGGGAACAGGTCATATTTGCGCCAAACGAGCTGGAACTGGGACTAAATAATAATAATCTTTTTTTGCTAAGTTACCTTCCTGAAAATTATCTGGAAAAAATTAAAATGATTGGTGGCCATTCTATCAGTTATGGTATTCATAATTATTTAAATGTACCATGTAGTTATATAACTCTTGTTCGTGAACCTGTTGAGCATATAATTTCTACATATTACTGGTCTTTGGAAAATAAATCCTCATTTAGCAGGGTTATTATTGATAACCAGATTATTCCTTTTGAAAAAGCCTGTTTAAGTGTTAGTAATTTCCAACTTTCCCTTATATTGGGTTATGCTCCGAAAAATATGGAAGATCTGGAAAAAGGAAAAGAAATAATAAAAAAACATTTTGCATTTATTAGCGTTACGGAAATGTTTGATGAGATTATTTTTTTTATGAAACTTGAATTAAACTGGAAAAAACATATTTTCTGGTATATCAGGCATAAAACTAAAAAACGTCCCAAAAGAGAAGAATTGCCTGATGGGCTAATCACTAAAATAATCCAGAATAATGAACTTGATTATCAGTTATATTATTTTATAAAAAAGCTGATGAATGAACGGATAAATTCTTTAAATCCTGAACAACAAAGGAAGCTAAAGGAATATTCTGTTAAAAGAAAAATTTTTACAGATTTAGCGGGTTTAAGTAGTACAGAATTTTTACAATTTGAAGATTTTCTTACTTTTATTGTTGAAAATTGTGATAAAAAATTAATACTTTTTGCGCCAGAATTTAATAGTAAAACAAAAATTATTTTTGATTACGTAAAAGAAATAAATGATAAGTTTAGCGGAAATATCAGTATCCAAAACAGCAATGAATTTATTTTAAATATAAATGGGGAATTGCAGTTAACTAATTTCGATTATCTGATAATAATTTCGGAAAAAGAAGAAGCTACGTTGAAAATACTTTTAAATAAAGGCATAGATGTACATAAAATTGTCACTTTCAGCTTAGGGGAGTATTAATAATGAATAATATAATCTATTCAGATGCGCCTGAAAGCTATGGTATTTTCGATAAAAATAATTTTAAAAAAATTCTGTTTGTTTGTACTGAATACTTTAATCATACAATAATTATTCTCTCAATGTTACCTTTTATAAATGATAAATATCCTGAAGCAGAAATAACGGTGATTTGTTGCGAGGATACAACCGAATTATTTATAAAATGTCCATTTATAAATAAAACTATATCTATTAATAGAGAAAAAGCTAATTATGATAAAATTTATCTTGATAAAATAAAAGAAACACTAAATACAATAACATATGACCTTGCTATTAATTCTTCTTATTATCGGGATGTATTATCAGATGTTATTATTATGTTTTCCCAGGCAGAAATAAAAATTGCTTTTTTTCATTTCAAAGAACTGACTCCTTTATTTTTTAAGATAGACAGGCCTTCAGTCAGAAAATTATTTAATTTTGATTATACATATCTGTTCTATGATGAAGAAGAAAAACCTGATTTAGAAAGATATCGAAATTTTTTATCTATATTTGGTATAAAATTAGCAAATTTACTCCCTGATATATGGACTAAACAGGAGGATCAGGAATTTGCCCAAAGATTTTTTTTATCAGAAAATATTAAACCAAAACAGGCAATAGCTGTTTTTATAGGAAATAAGGAAAATATAAATATATATATAAACTGTCTTGATGGACTAATCCAAGTAGCTAAAATGCAATCACTAAAAATTATTATTTTTAATAATCAAACCGTTTGTGATTTTTTTAAAGAAAGTTATGAAGGTATTATAAATATAAATTCTACAATTATTACAGAAGTTGAAATATTAAAGTTATGTAGTTTATCCGTTTCTCTTAATATTAACCCCGAAGTTGATATTTTATCTGTTTCTGAAGTTATTAAAGTTCCCCACATTTTTGTTGCTTCCCCTTTGGATTTAAAAAATCTGAATTCTGGTGGGCATTTTACTTCTATAGCATGCCTGCCCCTCGATTGTGAAAATTGTAAAAAACCGTGCCAGTATAAATATTGCATAAGTGATATATATTCTGAAGTTTTTGCTGAAATTATCAAAGAAGTGCTCAATCAAACTCCAGTCATTCCAACCTTATTTACTCAGGGTAATTTATTATGTCAGGTAAAATATGCAAAACCAAAATGGCAACCATTTTCTTTTAAAACGGAATTTTATAAGCAAACTTCTTTTGGTGAATTAAGGTTATATCCATTAAATAAATTTGAAAAAAATATACCTGCAAAAATTTATTCGGAACAAAATAATATCCTTATTGATTTAAAGCAGAAATTAAAATCCAGAGATAAATTAATTAGAGAGCCGTTTTTGATCACAGTAATAATAATTGGTGGGGCAAATATAGATTTAACTGCTATTTTTGAAGAATTAGTAAAACAAACAATTTTCAGTCAGGTTGAAATCCTTCTGATAGATAGCTTTACAAATACTTCAAATCCTGAAATCATTGAAAAATATAAATCTTTTAAAGGGTTTAAATATTATAAATCTAATAGTCTTTCTTACTATGGCCTGATAAATTGGGGGATAAAAATATCCTTAGGAAAGTATATTCTCCTGGCGAAATCTGGAATGGAATATCAGGATAATATTTTTGAAAAAATGAGTAATATTTTGGAATTAAGAACTGATATTACTTTAGTTTATTCTGATACTGCTGAATATGGTACTGTAACCGTTAAAGAACAGAGTCCTGAAATTGATACCGATTTTAACAGAAGTAGATTATTTTCTGAATCAGATATTATTGGTCCCATTTCAATGTGGAAAAAATCAGTTCATGATGAATATGGCTATTTTGATGAAAAGTTATCAGTCATTGCCCCTTATGAATTTTATCTGAGAATCTCCCAGACAAATAATTTTGCTCTAATCAGGCAACATAATGGTAATGATTATTCACTTGGCAGCTCAATTGATATTTTTCCAGTTGATATAAACAATTTACAACACTATGCTGAAAATATAATAAATGAGTATCTAAAAGCTAATCAGGAAGAGAAAATTATAAAAAGGCTCAAAAAGTCTGATAAAGAAGAAATAATTAATTTGTCTGAACCAGAGCTATTCAAAAAAATTAATTTCCTGAATAATCCTGGTGATGCCTTAAAACAGGACTGTACTGATAATTTTATTGTTCTTTTACATTCATGGGAATTATATTCTTTACCTGAACTATGGATTGAACCACTAAATAAGATTATTGATGAAATTTGGGTTCCCAGCCTGTTTATCAAAAAAAGCTATGAGCATTCAGGAGTAATTTCAGATAAAGTAAAAGTCGTTCCTACAGGCTTTGAACCAGTTTTAGCAGAGTCTTTTCATGATTCAAAGAAATTTAGATTTTTCTTTTATGGAAGCTTTACTGAGTTTAAAGGTGTAAAGATTTTAATTGAAGCTTTTTCAGAAGAATTTGGTAATAATGATGATGTTTACCTGATATTAAAAGATGATAATAATTATCCTGAAAAAAATATTGATATAGATGAGTTAATTAATTATTCAAATATTATTTTGGCAGAAGAGAACATTGGAATAGATAATCTTTATTCATCATCTGACTGTTTTGTATATCCTTATAAAACGGAAAACTCAGGGGTACATATTTTAAAAGCGATGGGTGCAAATATTCCTGTTATTACAACTAATGGTGGAACGGCACTTGATTTTTGTAATAATAAAAATTCTTTTTTAGTTGATGCAGAGTTTGTTGAAACAGAAATTTATGAATATGAAGATAATGAGTTGGTGGGTAGTATTGCCTTTTTTGAGCCAGACAAGCAACATCTGAGAAAATTATTGAGATATGTTTTTGAAAATCCTGACGAGTCTAAGGTAAAAGCACAATTAGCTGTTGAAATAACTGATAACTATTCCTGGGAAAATATTTTCCAGATGATAAATACAAACCTTACAGAGTTGCAGAAAAATCCGGTTTTACGGTTGAATTTTGAGAAAATTAAAGAAGATTTGCTTAAGCAAAGCCTCGTTAGTTTTGAAAATAAAAATTTTGCTTTAGCTGAAGAATTATTCTTAAAACTAACAAAATATGAACAAAAAAATAGTGATTATCTGTATAATTTAGGTATTTCACAGTTTGAACAAAAAAAGTATGAAGATGCTCTTTTATCATTTTCGGCATGTTTGGAGTTAAGTATGTGTACTTATCAGATTTGTTATTATATTGCATATTGTTCTGAGCAGACAGGTGATAATGAAACAGCAGAGGTTTTTTATCAAAAAGCAGAAGAGTTAAAATAAGTTTATATAATTTGATGTTTTTAATCTTGAAGTGAATGCTACCTCTGTAATCATTAGCATGAACACAGTTGAGGATTGGGAAAATTATCTGAAAAAAAATATTTTTAAGTTACCAATCATCTTCTTTTTCGAGAATAATATTTTTTTTAGCCAATTCTTCAATGAAAATTTTAAGACTTGGATTATATTTTTGTAATTTAATCAAAATTTTATTTTTCAAGTAAGGTTTAGAGGCCTTTTCATAATACTTCAAATCTTTACTATCTATAAAGAAACCATCCTGGCTTTTAAGCATTTTATTAAGGGTATCCAAACAATTTATAGTTTTTTCTCTTTTAGCTTTTTCAGTTTCATAATAAATTGGTAATAACCAGCATTCAATTGAATGAACAGATATTGCAAATATTATTCTTTGCTCATTTTCTGTATAAAAATCTTCGCCAATCAGAGAAATAAATTTATCTATAACCTTTGATATTAATTCTTTCGGGTTTAATTTTTTTCCATTTTCAATTTTAGGTATATCATAATGTTTTTCTTCAGATGCATCCGTATCAATGTGGATAATAAGGTAATCATTATTAGAAAAAGCTCCTGCAAATTTTGAAGATTTACAATATTCAAAAACCTGATACCATCATCCTCCAGGAGTTGGAAACCTGCTTTTATCGGTCTGATCTCTTAGAGGTTGAAGGGGTTTAATTATAATATCAGGATTATCAAAATAACCAACCAGGATATTTTCAATAACAACCTGATCAGAAGGGCCTTCTGCAATTAGTCCAAATGTAATCATTAGAAGTTTTTTGGTAAACCTCCGATATAACCTCTGACAAAGGCTTCTGAAAGTTTTACAGGTTCCTGACCTTCAGGGGTTTCCTTTTTTAAAATTCGTTGTGCTTTTGTATGACCATTTTTATTTCTATAGATCATGAATAGCCTTTGTTCATCATCATCAAGATTTAGACCATCTAATACAGATGGATTATGAGTTGTAAAAATAACCTGTTTATCATATTCCTTTGCCAGTTGAACAAGCCTGACCATAAGCTCACTACAAAGTTTAGGATTTAGTGAAGCATCTATATTATCAATTGCAAAAAATTGAGGCGTATCTTTGCTGATAAATAAGCTGAAATAAAACATCAGAAATAAAAAGCCTTCATTAGTGCTTTTCTGATCAAATGAATTTATTGCTTCATCAACAAACCTGTCCTTTATTTCAATAAATCTTTCAACCTCAAAATGTTTGCTAGGTAATTTAAATTCTTCAAACCAATCTATTAATATAAGTAGTTCATTTAATTTTTTTATTTCATTCTGATTTTTATTCATACTAAATACTTTTAGTAATTTAAAAAGTCCTTCTCCATAGATTCCGAGAGGTTGTATCTGTCCTTCTTCCTGGAATGTTCTCAGTGTTTTGTATTCCGGTGAGAATATCAAAAAATTTCTTAAGACTTTTTGTCTATTTCTAATTGATTCTTTTAGTGTTTCAATCCCATTTGGGGAAGACTTAATTTCAATATCAAAAAGTTCTTTCTCTTCGTATAGCTTCCTTATTTCCCATTTTGAATAAGGTTTATTATCATTATTCAATTCACATTTAATAGAAGATTCAGAATCAGTAAAAATCTCTAAAATTATATTTTTATCTAATTTTTCTTTTTCAAAAACAGAACGCATTAAAGTTGGCTCTGTAACCCTTATACCTCTTGATACCATGAATTCATTGTCAAGCTTGTCATTTGCAGCAGCAGCAGATAAGGCAATAGACTCTAAAATATTACTCTTTCCACAACCATTTTCACCAATTAAAACATTTATCCGGCCTAATTCTATTTTTAGCTTATCTATAGATTTATAGTTTGATATCTTAACTTCTTTAATCATGCTCTATATTTTAATCGCTTTTATAAAAACCAACAAATTTGTTTCAAAATCTACTGAATCAATTCAGTAGATTTCTCTTATCATAAAACTTAATTAATAAATATTGCAAAATCTAAGGAATCGAATCCTTAGATTTTATGATCAAAAATTCATAACTTTGTTTCCAGTTGATATCCCTGCCTCCCAGAGTATCCATAGTAATAGCTTTAAAGCGTATATATTCATTTTCCGGTAATTTATTTTTTACTACAGAAAATATAGAATCAGCTATTTTGCTGCTATCAACTTCAAACCATTTTTGCACCTGACTTAGTGTAAAGTGCCTTTTTACTGTGATATCTTTTTGAATAAGATTTCCTTTTTTTGCAAAATCAGAAAGAGTTGAGGCTTTTCCATTCCTTAATTCATGTTCCATTTCCAGTAATTTTTTATGTAATTCTTTTCCCAAGTGTTCAGGGTTAAGGGTTTCTGATAAGTATTGAGAGCTTACAGGGTTCTTTTCAGCCAAAATAATTTTCCCATTTTCAGTTAATCTGTTTTTTAATACTTTCAAAAATTGATTTATCTCAATCCCACTTAAAATATCCAAACCAATAATGATATCAAATAATGGTTTTTCTTTTAAGTCAGAAAAATATTCATTAAGGTTTTGCACTGGTGACACAAATAACTCCGGCCTGTTTAATAATGCCAGATGCTTACTCCATTCATTCATCGCCTGTACCTGATTAGCATTTTCACACCTTGTCCAGACTCCTCCGGCAAAGCATCTCCTGATTGCTTCCCAGGTCAAAAAACCTGTTCCTCCTGTTAGATCCAAAAGTAATGTTTCCCGGTTAACCTGGGCAAAATTAAAAATTTCTTCTCTAACATTTCTCAATATTTCAGTTGTCTGGCCTAATGCCCTGTTTAACCAGTTGTTTCTTAATCCTGGTGCATTTGCTGATGTTATAAAATTATCCTGCCAGCCTTCCTGTGCCGAAGCAAGCTGAAGTTCCCGGTTTCGTAGAACATTTTCCTTTATCCCTTTTTCATATCCGACTTCTGAAGGCTCATAAAACATTTTTCCCTGAAGTGATGATGGAAGGTATTGCTGGGCTACCCAGTGGTCCCGGTAGGCGTGTGGATAAATGTAACCTTTTCCATGGCCCAAATCATTTTTATCCCTGTTTCCATCTTTTAAATGGTCTGGAACATCACTATCCCTTTCCTGGTTAACCATTTCCAGTGCATCGAAAAAGGCCATTGTCGAATTACTTTTTGGAGCAGTTGCCAGATACAGGCAAGCATGAGAAAGATGAAACTGACCTTCAGGTAAACCAACATAATCATAGGCTTGTGATGCGCTGACAATAACATTTAACGCATTTGGATCGGCAAGACCGATATCTTCGCAAGCCAGGATCAGCATCCGCCTGAAAATGAAACGGGGATCTTCGCCAGCATAAAGCATTTTTGCCATCCAATAAAGTGACGCATCAGGATCAGAACCCCTGATTGATTTTATAAAAGCGGAAATAGTATCATAATGAGTATCCCCATCTTTGTCATATAATACAGCTCTGCGTTGAATACTTTCTTCGGCTTCATTCAGGCCAATATTAATGATATTTTCTGAATCATGAGGTGTTGTTTCAACAGCCAGCTCAAGGGCGTTAAGAGCACTCCGGGCATCACCATTTGCAATCCGTACAATATGCTCTATTGCTTCATCTGACATTTTAATGTTTAGATTGCCATAACCTCTTTCGGCATCTTTAATAGTATTTATTATTACATCACGAATATCATCATCATTAAGTGAACGTAGCTGGAAAACCCTGGAGCGTGAAACCAATGCCTTATTTACTTCAAAATATGGATTTTCGGTAGTCGCACCGATTAAAGTTAAAATTCCGCTTTCAACATGAGGAAGAAGAGCATCCTGCTGTGCTTTATTAAAGCGGTGTACTTCATCTATAAAAAGCAGGGTTTTCTGATTATCTTCTTTGCGGGTAATTTTTGCTTCTTCTATCGCTTCACGAATATCCTTCACACCTGACAGGACAGCATTAATGGCAATGAATTTTGCTTTTGTTGTATTGGCAATAATCTGGGCCAAAGTAGTCTTACCTGTGCCAGGTGGGCCATAAAAAATTATTGAAGAAAGTTGATCTGCCTGGATCGCTCTGCGTAATAATCTTCCTGGCCCTATAATATGCTCCTGACCAGTAAATTCGTCCAGAGTACGGGGCCGCATTCTTGCCGCCAAAGGTGAGTTTTTACCTTTTACCAGTTCTTCTTTGTTACCATTAGATCTTTTACTATATGCCATATTATTATTTCAAAATATCCCTGAAAATATGTTCTTCTTTCCACTTTTCATTTAATAATTGTATTTCAACAAAATCAGCTTCCCAGGGATGGTTAAAAAATGAAACCAGAATCCCACCTGAATTAATTTCTGTAATATTACAGTTAAAATTTTGAAATATTTTCTTTCCGCCAATTTTTTCCAGATAATCGGTTGAAAAATAGTTGAACCATGAGAGAACCGGTTCTTTTCCTGTATTTATATTTTCTATATTTGAATCATACCCAAAAACTTTACAACTGTGTTCATCATCAGCATAGCCATAAACTGAAGTTGTTTTCTTACAAAGCTCTGAAAATATTTTTTTTAAATGTTCGGAAACAAATTCTCTGTTTGGGTTATTCTCTGTAAAATATGCTTGCTCTGCAATTACTGAAATTTCCCGTAATGGTGAGTTTACCTCAAACCATAATGACAAATTGATACTTTTTCCCCATAGCCTTAGTAATCCACCTTTTTCAGAGAGAGCTTGCTGAACCTTATCTTTATTATCACTTTCAAATTCCTCAGAATCAATAATTCCAGTGATAACCTGCTCTTCAGGATTTAATAGGGTATATCCAGCCTGGCTGATAATTTCAATTATAGAATTAAATTTTGAGTCACCAGAGAAAAGGATATTATAAAAATAATTAGGCATTTTCAGACTAATTCAAGATTATTTTTTTCAATACTGATAATTTTTTGTTTTAACTCTTCAGGAATATTTATTTTTTTATTTTCTTTATAATCAAAGGAGACAAGCACTCCTTCGCCTTCTGCTGCCAGTTTTTTATGTTTATGACTAATTACATGATAGATCATCCAGAAGCGGTCATCAGACATTTTTGTAACTCTTGCACCAATAGAAACAGTGTCTGGATAAGTCAGAGGTATCCTGTAACGGCAGGAAGTTGATGCAAGTATAGGGCCAATTCCTTTGGCAATATATTTAAAATACTCCATTTCCTCAAAATATTTTATTCTGCTACTTTCAAAATAGCGAAAATAGGTAACATTGTTAACATGATTAAATGCATCCATTTCTCCCCAGGCAACAGGTGTTTCAATTATTACCTGAAAATCTTGCAATAGTTCTTTCATCAATTCTCCTTTTATATACTTAAAAGCCATATTGGCAATATTTTGGGATATTTAAATAATACTATATGCTAAAATTATTAATAATGAGGTAAATAAAATGACAAAATTTGCATATATTCCAAAATATACTTATGAAGATTATAAACAATGGGAAGGAAGATGGGAATTAATTGAGGGTATTGCTTATGCCATGACTCCTTTACCATCAATTAAGCATCAAAGTATTAGCCAAAAGATTGCAGAGCATTTGGGCACATTACTAAAAAACTGTAAAAAATGTACTCCTATATTACCTGTTGACTGGAAAATTAATGATGAGACAATTTTACAGCCTGATAATTCGATAATTTGCTATCCACTGGAAGATGTAAATTTTATAACTGAAGCTCCAACTGTAATATTTGAGATACTTTCTCCCTCTACAGCAACAAAAGACAAAGTAATAAAGTATGAAATTTATCAGGAACAAAAAGTAAAATACTATATTCTCGTAGATCCTAAGACAAATTCAGCCGATATTCTTGAATTAAAAGATAATAATTATCAAAAAATGCTTAGTACCAATACAGATAATGAAAAATTTAGCTTTGATTTAGAAGAATGTATAATTGATTTTGATTTTTCTTTAATCTGGTAATCTTTATAGATTTATAATTGCTGCAATAATACCAATGATTCCACCTATCAGGCCATACATTACAAATTTCTGAAAGTACTCACTCGCTATAGATTTTATAAAAACTTCAATTTTTTCAGATGGCATATTTTCAATTTCTTTTGTTACTACTTCACTTATATTTAAAGCTTTATGTATTTCTTCAGAGTGTTTTGTAAAACTTTCAATAATACTTTCTGTATAAATTTTTATAATAAATTCTTTTGTTTCTTTCTCAAGTATATTGTCAAGGTTTCCTAAAATACCTGTAACCAGTGGTTCTATAATTGATTCGAGATGAGTTTTAAAATCATCATTTTCTATTAATGTCTGAAGTGCTGTTGCCAAATCCTTTTCAAGACCAGTCGCATCAAATAAGTCACCTGCTTTTTTTTCACTTATCTTCTCATAAATAGTATTAGAAAACTTATTTTTATAATTTTCAAAAGTATTCGATGAAAATAATTTATGAACAATTCTATCCACAACTTCGGAAATTTTGCTATCATCAATGCCTGTAAATAAACTACTTAAAGGAAGGCTGTAAATATGTTTTTCCAGTAACTCTGCCGCTAATTTAGATAAATTTTCACTGATATTTTCCTTATTGCTTTCCAGGTTATTAAAAAAATGAGTTTTGGTAATCCTGATTTCATTTTTAAATTTATCAGGAATATTTTCCAGTGATTTTAAGCCAATAAGATTAAATATATGCCCCAACTCATACTTTAGGATGTCATCAACCAAGGCTTTTGATAATATGTAAATACTTTCGAGAATATTTTCATTATCCAAAAAGGAATTAATTATAAATTCAATATTTTCTTCATTTAAAATATCTTCAGTCATTCCTATTTCATCCAGCTTTTTTCCGGAGATAAAATCAACAAAACCTGTAAGAATATTTTCCAACTCCCATTTTTTGTCTTTAAGATAAGGCTCAAGTTTATTATCAATAATCAGGTGAACTATTTCCCGAATGTCCGTTTCTATATTTAGAAATGATTCTCCAAATCCATATAACATACTATCCTTATTTGCTTCACGTACCTGCCCGATAATTTTATCAGCTATTTTTCCTTTTTCTTCTTTTAGTCTTTCAAGGCCAAGACCAAAAATTACAGAGTCAACAGCAATATGAATATTCCTTTTAATAAAGGAAAGTAATTCTCCGTTAAAAAGTCCCCTTATATCTTTTTCAGGATTTAGTTTATCTTCAATAAAAATATGATTTATATATTTATGAATCCCATCTTTGACTTTATTTTTCATCACATCATTAAGGGAAGAAATTGTTTTTTCTTTGATATTACCTTTTTTATCCAGATTAATAAATGATTCGAGCCTGATTCTGAAATCGATAATATTATCTAATTGTTTTAGCGAATTTCCAATTTTTTGTTCGAGAATTTCTTCCTGATTTACCAGCGTTATAAATTCATCCAGCTTTTTTTTAACTATATTTTCTACTACTTCGCTGGTTTTTCCGGTTAATTTTCCTGGCAGATTTTTAAGGGTCTGCTGTCTGTAACCTGAAATTTTTGATGTTAAAAATTTTCCGACAAAACCTTCTCCTTTTTTTATAATTGCAGAAAAGTATCTTGCAAAAGTTTCCTGTTTTATATTCCTAAGTTCAAATGAACTAACTTTTTCTATTAAATATTTGGCAATACCTTCTTTACTTTCAGAGATTTTGTTTATTATGGAATGGTTTATTCTTTGAAACTCTCCTCTGATTCCTCTCTTAGAAAGAGAGGAGAATAAATATATTTCTTTATCTTGCTCCCTCTCTTGGGAAGAGAGGGCTGGGGAGAGTTTATGAATCCTACTTTCTTTAAAAATATTTTTTATTGTTTCTGGTGTAATAAGCTTTTGAGAAATAAATGAGCCGATAGTTTTAGCAAATTGAGCCTTTTGTCTGCTGATAACATAAGGCCTGAGTATTGATTTTAAATAAAGCCAGTTTGCAAAGATACCTGTTATAGCGAATGAAGCTGGTAGAATTATTAACTCAGCGTTACCCGATGGATTGATAAAATAGACTAATATTCCGGTAGAAGCCCCAACAGCCGTACTAATTAGTACGCTATTTTTTCCTTCCTTTTTCCTTATTTCATCCAGTTTACTTTTAATCTGAACTGAGGTAATTTTTTCCAGGTTCGGTTTTACCTGTGCAGAAATTTTTCCAGTAAAAAAAGGTTTTATTTTATCAGATTCTAAATCATGGTTAAAGTTAAAATCTTTGGTAAATATTTCATATATCGCCTTAAGTTGTACTTCTTTTAATAATGATGTAAGTTCAGGGACTTTTGTTTTATAAATTTCTTCGATTTTTGTATTCAGTGATTCTTTGATTTCATCATTTAGTATCGAAGCCAGATTTTTATCACTTACCTGTCGTTGTATTTCCTGAAATAAGGCATCCAAAAGCTTTTGTTTGGAAAACATTAATAACATAGGTAGGAAAGAGATATAACCATCAAACTTTTCTTTCGGTAATAAGTCGGAAATTTTGCTTTCTTTTAGACCAGAAATCTTCTCTTTAATAACTTCCTGCACTTTATTAGAAAAAGTTTGGGTATAAAAAAACTGGTATTTAATTTGTTTAAGCAAAAATTCATGAATTTTTTCACTTAATATTGATTTTAGCTCAGGTTTAAACAGACCAGTTATACCGGATAATTTTTTATTAAAAAAACCATCAAAAATAGAAGTATTAAGCTTTGGCAGATAAGATTGAATTAAAGTGCCAAAAAAGTCTGAAAGCCTTTCCGGTTTTAGGTCCAACTCAGTAATTAAATTTCCAAGCTGTTTATTTTCCAAAAATTTAACTACTTCATTTGTAAGATCTCCTATTGCATTATTATTGATATAAGATTCAAGCTTCGCAATAGCCTTTTCAACAACTTCAAAATATTCGGCAATTTTTAAACCTATTACATCTTTAATGGTTAATTTTATTTGTCCCCAGAAATCCTGATTAGAATAGTATTCATCAATACTATTTTCAATAAGATGTTCTATTTCAGCTTTGTTAATCCTCAACCACTCTTTGGCTGTGTCTGCAAGATAAGGAAGATTTTTTTCCAGAAAAACAAACATTTTGACCTGTAAAGCAGGGTTAAGAAAAGTAAGTATTGGTTTATCTATTTTTTTTGATAACTCAATGAGTGTAATAGAAAGGTTATCAAGAAATTTTTTTCCGTCTTCAGTATTAATAAAAGAAATAAAATGCTGAATCAGTTCGTTGTTTAATTCATCTTTATTTTCAGTACCGATAATTTCCAGTAAGGTTTTATTTTTCAGATATTCTTCAAGTTCTTCCAGCCACTTTTCAAGATTTAATATTTTTAAAAACTCACCAATAACTTTGTTTAATTCTTCATCTGATTCATATATACGATTATGAAGGTTATTGAGAAAAGGTTCGGTATTTGCAATTAAAGGGTCTAAAATCTCATTGGAAATTAGCTCACTTACAGGTTTATCCTGCATCTCTTCATATAATGAGATTAGAAAGGGTTTTAATTCAGGATTAACTGATTGAAAAATAATATCATAAAGACTATTTGAAAGTTTTTTTAGCTGAGAACTATTTAAAATCTCGGTAATTTTAATTTTTTCAAGTAGGGAACGGTCGCGACCGTTCCCTACAAAGTTATGGGTTAAAGCCTCATTTAAATTAATAAAAGTATTTTCCGAGCCTGGTATCTCACTGAAATTTTTATCAGGTATATTTGCAGATAAGTCATTTTTTATAAATTCATTAATAAATCCGGTAATTGTATTTTTAAATTCTGCTTTTTTTAATTCAGATTCAAGCGTATTTTCATTAACTAATTCTTTTTCAATAAAAGTACTTATCTCCTGAACATGACTATTTGTCATTTCTAACTTTAGCATCTTAAACCCCAGAAGGTTGACTAGATAACCGGTTAGGCCACCTAAAATTAAATCTATAATTAAACCTGATGCGCCAATGACCACTTAAGAATGCCTCTATAAATGTTTTTATAAACAAAAATAATAATGTATTTTTATATTTTATCAATAAATCCCTTTGCAATATTTTAAAAAATTTTTTAAAATATTATTGACATTAATTTATTATGATGTTAACATAAAGATATGGTTAAGGAATTGAGCGAAACCTAAGTAAGAAAAACTTGAGTTGATGCTAAAAAACAAAAGTAAACTTAATCAAAAAAGATAAACACAGTTTATCAGGTGAAGTGAGAACTTTACTGTCAGGCGAGAAAAAGAAACCTGATTAAAATGGGATTGTGTAAATAATCTAAACAAAAACAGTTGCGTGAGTAACTGAAAAGCTATGAGGCAAAGGCTAAAGCCTCCGGGTAACCAATCCCTGAAAGCAGATTTAACTGTAAAAGGTTAATGAAAGCAAAAGCCGGAGGGGATGTCCTGATAACAGACCCGGCATCCGAATAACCTGAGTAAGGTTTCGGAAAAGCCAACATCCGGTATGGAAATTCCATATACGGAATATCAGCAGGTAGAGCTGGTGCCTGGGTAATCATAAGATTGCTAAAACTTTGAAAAAACCTAGTGTTTTGGCAAAGTGCCAGGGGGTATAATGACGGTCCCCGGTAGTTAAGAATCAAATACTGAAAAGTGGTTGAGGAAAGCTACTGAAACTTGTACTAAGGTGCAAAACCGGGAGGCAAAGCTGGCGCCTCAGTAGTTGATAGGTATATACCGAGAGGTTAATATCAGGAATCTGCTAAAATCTGACGTAGGAAACTACGGGGTGGATGCCAGGGGTATAGTGGGTGGACCCGGCAGGGAACCATCAAATTTCGAGAGAAAAATGATGTAGCTGCCAAAGTACTGAATTCAGTTCAGGCCCCATGAGTCTGTTGTGGTAACAGTCTCTGTAACCTGAGGTTAGTCTTGTAAAGAGAACTAAGTAAAGGAAGCTAAAAATCAGAAATATTAAAGAAGAATACCATGAACCTGAAGAGAGATGAATGGGAATATTTTCCCTTTCATGAACTCAAGGGGGATAAAGGCTCCGGTCCGAGTCTCCAGGGTTGAAATTCCCTGAAAGCCATGTTGTTTAAATATGGAAAACCCAAAGAGGTTACAGCAATAAATATAAAAATTTAAAAAGTAACCTGATAAAAGCCGAAATAAAATTAAATTTTATTTCGGCTTTTATCATTTTAAAAACTTTAATAAAAATTATTTTTAAAAGTGAGAATAGGCATAAGTTTGATATTTTTTTAATCTTATAATTAATTATTGATTGATAAAATATTTGGAAAGGTTTTGTAGTGGATTTTAGAAGAAGTAGGCTCTATAAAAAGCTAACATTTTTTGTAACAATATCTTTTATATTTACAAATAACCTGACTTTACCTGTTAAATCCCAGGAAATTTCAAACCCTATTGTAAATTTTGCGTCTTATGCCAATCTTGATGAATTGGAAATGTATTTTGAACTGTTAAATCTAGTGCTGAAAAGTGAATGTGCCAAATCTTCAGGAAACTGTAACGATGAAGGCTCTCAAATTAAAGCTCTGACGTCTGTTTTAACAGAGCTTAGAGAGAAATATCCTATTGAGAGTAGGATAGTTTCTGAAGCTCAGATCAAAGATTTATTAATCAAAGCTTATAGCCTAAAGGATCAACTTGGTGATAAAAGGCTGGTAAAGCTTGAAAATCTCAGAACCGAGTTAAAAGATATCAATCAGTCTACTTTTAAGGGAAGAAGTCTTGATATCAAAAAGAAACTTTATGATTATCAGGCTGAAATTCAAAAAAGCCTCGATTCGTCACAAACTAATAATTCCAGTGTCGGGTTAAACGGTAAAATAGTTTTTGTTTCAGAAAGAGACGGTAAGCCAGAAATTTATACAATGAATTCTGATGGTACAAATCAAACCAGATTAACCAATAACACCAGTTATGATATTATGCCTGTCTGGTCACCTGATAGTACAAAAATAGCTTTTGTTTCAGATAGAGAAGGAAATCATGAGATATATGTAATGAATGCAGATGGCTCAAACCAAATCAGATTAACCAATAACACCAGTTATGATTATTCCCCAAGCTGGTCACCTGACGGGAAAAAAATAGTTTTTGTTTCCAATAAGGATAATGGGCCTGTAAAAGCAGGTACTTTATTAAAAATAAAATATAAAGTATATGTAATGAATGCAGATGGTTCAGGACAAATAAAATTAACTGACAATGAATTTTCTGATGAATCACCAAAATGGTCATCTGATGGAGCAAAAATTGCTTTTAGCTCAAACCGTGATGGGAATTCTGAAATATATACAATGAATTCAGATGGCTCAAATCAAACCCGATTGACAAATAATACAAATATTGACATCAATCCTTCATGGTCACCTGATGGAACAAAAATTGCATTTAGATCAGATCGTGATAAAAACCCTGAGATATATATAATGAATACAGATGGCTCAAACCAGTTAAGGCTGACAGATAACCTTGAATCTGATGAGTCTCCTTCATGGTCATCTGATGGTACAAAAATAGTATTTACATCAAACAGAGATTTTGTTTCAGATAATACTGGTTTTGCTAATAATGAAATCTATACAATGAATATAGATGGAACAAACCCTTTGAGATTAACTAATAATTCAACCGAAGATATTTCTCCTAACTGGTCACCAGCAAGGTCCAAAATAGCTTTTATTTCAAAAAGAGATAAAATGATTGATACAACAGGGTTTGCTACAAGTGAAATATATCTTATGTATCCTGATGGCTCAGAACAAAATCGTGTTACTAATAATCTTTTTGATGATATTATGCCAAATTTTTCACCTGATGGTCGGAAAGTAGTTTTCTCATCAACAATAGATGGTAATCTGGAAATTTATTCAATGAACGTAGATGGAACAAATCTACAGAGACTTACGGATAACCCTGCCCAGGATAAATCACCTGTCTGGTCTGCTGATGGCACAAAAATTGCCTTTGTTTCAACCCGTGACGGAAATTCTGAAATTTATTTAATGGGTGCGGATGGTACAAGTCAGACACGTATTACAAATAATGCCACAAATGATATTATGCCCAATTTTTCACCTGATGGTACCAGAATTGCTTATATAT
>CAYRDV010000062.1:261-21225 GCA_964422885.1 uncultured Candidatus Sericytochromatia bacterium | reverse complement strand
GAATAAAATTATTATCTTCAAGAGGTATTTTGTGAATTTTGCTGACATTATATACATTGTATTGTGTGGTCATGGATATACCAAATACCTGGATATGAAATCCATCTTCCTTGGTGTATCTTAAGCGTGAACGGTCAAGTTTATTTAAAAACATCAGCACTTCTTTGGAAAGTTCTTTTGATTCACAGGGGTATAGATACTGATTTAATTCCCAGTATTCTTTTCCCTTATAAAAATCCTGATATTGTGTGAAATCTTCCGTCCCAGGTATAGGTGTATATAACATCATCAAAGGCATTAGGTTTAAACGCCAGCCAAAAATAAGTGTTTTTAAAATATGATCCAATGTCTGATAAGGTAATCCCATCATTACATAAAAATTCATATGCTGAAAATTTGCTTCCTGCAATTTTCTTACAGCTTTGGTAATATGCCCCAGATGAGTTGAAGGCCGATGAAATTTATCTTTAAAAATCTCATATTCTGATGATTCTAAAGGTACATAAAGAGAATTTTTTAGGGCAAATTTTTTCATTCTTTCAATAAATTCGTCATCAATCAGAGCAAATTCAAGCCCATAATTAAAATCAATAGTTAAAGAATCGGTATAACCATAATCTACTAAATAATCCAGTAGCATATACAGGTTTTCTCTGCCAAATAGAATATTACTATCCCAAAACTTATAATTTGTAAATCCAATTGCATAAAATTCCTGGAAATGTTTGATAATATTTTCCTTTTGATAATGAGTCAGAATTCTGCCTTCAAGCTGAGGGACAACACAATATGAACAGGTCCTTGGACAGCCTTTTACCACACGCATAATTGCGTTCTCAGTTTCACTGGTCATTTCAATTAATGGTCTAAGGCCATCAGCTGTATAGTATGGTCCAACATGTACTTCTACATTTTCTAATTTTTTAAATTCATCCGGACATAATGTAGGAAATAATCCACCAAAAGTTATTTTAATATTCCCAAAAACATCTCTGATTTTTTTTATGAGCATTTGCAAATGTTCAGGAGGAAAATGAAAGGTTATTGTGGCAGTAATAAAAACTTCATCAATATCTTTATTTTTAAGCTTTCTTATATAATCTACAAAATCATCTATTGGTTTACCATAATAAAACATTTCATTTTTGGCTTTATACTGGCTTGCTTTTTGAATCTTATTTTTGCCATTATAAGGATCAAAATCAAAAAGATTAACTTTATCGCCATTACTAATCAAATAATTTGCTACCCGTAAAATACCTGTAGGTGTTACTCTCCAGCCATGAATAAAATACTCCGTATCTATAACGGGTGGATTAATTAGTAAATATTTTTTATGCTCTGGCTTCAGATTTTCATTATAATGAAAGCCATCCTTATCCTTTTTAAGGACATTAAGCTTAGTTTCAGGAAACATTTGGGGATGAATAAATTTAATGTCTTTGTGTTTTTGCCATTTTCTTTTGAAGATTGTGTAGTTTAAAGGTAATCTTGTCTCAGTAATATTTTCCAGATCCGAATCATCATGATAGATTACAGTTTTATTACTGATTAAAACGGAAAAGTCCTTTTTTGTTGCTCTGAAACAAAAATCAAAATCAGAAAAATAAAGTGAATCTCCATAAATGGTATCAAAGCCGCCACATTTAGCTATAACTTCTTTTTTTATCAGCATACAATAACCCAGGACAAAAGGTGCATGTATAAATTCGGGTTTTTGTAATGATTCAGAAAAAATATTTGTTCTTCGCAGTTGTGACTCGATATCCTGTTCACGGTTGAAATCAACATTTATATTAGGGATAAATTTATTATTTGATTTGGGAGCAATAATCCCTGCTTTCGGATCAAAATCAAACCCTTTTAGTAACTTTTCCAGCCAATTTTTGGGGACAAGAATATCATGGCTTAAAACAGCAACTACATCTGATTTTGAGATTTCGATGCCTTTATTTACAGCTGCAGAAAAACCCAGATTTTTGTCTTTGGAAATTAGAATTATATTTTCATTGTTTTGTTTAAGTTCAGTAAGAAAATTAGTTAATTCCTGCTCTTTTATGCCATTATCAACAATGATTAATCTAAAAGGGAGAATAGTGTTTTTTAAAATAGAATCAATACAGTTTTTTGAAGAAAGATAATTCCCGGATACTGGTAAAATAATATCTGTCGAGGTATTTTCAGTTAATGTACTCACAAATTAAACTACCTTTCATAATGTGATACACAGGAAAAACGCCAGTTCATGTATATCAGTTAATGCTAACAGGACAGCCATTGTAAGGGGTTACTTATTCTTAATGTTTACTTACATGGCTAATTAAAAATATAGCATAAATTACAGAAGTTTTATAATAAGAATCTGCAATTATTTTAGCAATTTTCCTGATGATTTCTGATAAAAATTTCCTTTATTCGATTCATAAGCTCTTTTATTTTAACCATGAGCTACTTTATAATTTTTATATATACCTTATTTATAGATTTTGTTGGTTCTGATTTTTGTGAGCCTAAGTTGATTTATTACTGTATAATTACAAAAGCGTAAATAAGTTTAATTAATACAAAAAATTTCTGGCATTTACATTAGGTTAAAAGAGGGAAAATTATGCGTTCCAAAAAGCTAACTTTATGTTTTCTATCATTTCTATTGCTTTCATCCGTTGGCTGTAATACAAGTACACTAATGAATGACAATAAAATAAATATTTCAGCAAAATCAACTGAAACAATAATAGATTTAGCTGCAAAAACAGGTAAAAAGACAAACGTAAGAATACCTGTAACCATAAATCTGCAAAATTTTAAGCTAAAAGCAACCAGCGATGGTGTACCTGCTAAAAATATTAATGATATAAAGTCATATAAGGTTTCAATTTGTTCTGATCCCAGTCAACCCATCAGTACAAGGTGGGGAGTGGCAACAACACCAATAGTGGTAAACAGGGATGGTAGTTCATTAAGCTCTCCTCATACAATTACTTTTACCAATGTTCCTCCTTTGGGACCAATTTTTGCAACAGTAGAAGCATTTGATGGTATCGGTGGTACAGGTAATTCATTAATAAAACCTAATAATGGTAACGTTACTCCCTATGCCAATTCAGATGCAGGAGCAAAGATTGCTGTTTCAACTAATAATGCCAATGTTTATTCAGATTTCACTTTTAGTTTTACTCCTCCAACACCAGACTCGCTCCAGGTAACAGCTAATTTGCAGGATGGTTCCGGAGCCTCAGTTGATACCCAGATTACTCCTCATGACGGTGGTATAGGTATGTTTGCCAATTCTCCTGAACTTGGTCTTCTTGCTTTTTACCCATTTAATAGTGATGCTAATGATATTAGTGGTAATGGTAATAATGGAACTGTTAATGGAGCAACCCTAACAAATAATCGGTTTTCTATTCCAAATAAAGCCTACAATTTCGATGGCAGTACAGCTGATATTCAGGTTTCAGATAGTGCATCTTTGCGTCCTTCAGCAGTTAGCGTTCAGGTGTGGATGAAGTCTACTACTGTAGGAGGCTATCTGGTGTCAAAAAGTCTTAATGGGGGTTGGAGTTCTTATGCTATTTATGCAAGTAGTGGCAATCTTGCTTTCCATATTGGTAACTCAGCCTTTTTTAACGTGTCCCCATTTGCGAGCGCTAATGTTTGGGATGGTAACTGGCATCACATTGTTGGCACTTATGATGGGACAACTATTCGCTTGTATGAAGACGGGGTTGAGGTCGGAACTGGCACACCTGATAATAGGATACTTGACTATTCAACAGATCCTTTAACAATTGGTAATTATCAACCAACCGCGAGTTATCATTTTAATGGTGATTTAGATGATGTACGTATTTATGACCGGGCATTAACCCCTAGTGAAATAACTGCCTTATATACAGTTACTCAATAGACTTAAATTATTATAAAAAAAGAGCCAATGCTTAAGCACTGGGTCTTTTTTATGTTTATTTCCTTTTAAATTTAATTTCACCAGGATGAAGAGTTAAAAATTTACCATTCTCAGAGATTTCAAAGGAAGATGACTCTTTATAACTACTAATATCTGATTCAATATCAGTAATGACAAGTTTTTTCCCATCATTAATAACATTTCCTGAAAAATTTATTTTTTTTGTCGGTATTTTTAGGGTTTCCGATTCTTCACCTTTAACTTCAATTGTCATCACACCACTAAAAAACTTCTCTTTCTGGCTTATTTCCAGAGTAGTTAAAACTGGTGTTCCATCTGAATTTTTTATTGTATTTTCCCAGATTCCGTCATTTGTTATTTTTGCGATGATTGGTGTTTGACACCCAAATAATGAAGTGATAAAAATGCTTACAATCAGTAATTTAAAAACTATATTTTTCATAATTCTTTCCTTTCTTAAATGTTTTATTTTAATAATTTAGTTTTTTGAAGTAGTTACCACGGGAGCTTGTGGTGTCAGAATTACTGACGGGTCAAGGATTATTGGTATTACTTTATTATCATCAAGACGTTTTTTGTAATCTGATATTTCTTTTATGGCTTTATTTTCCAATGCTTGCCATGCTTTTGATGCACTATTTTTAATCAGTAATTTATCTGGATTTTTTATTGAAGAGTTATTTTGGTTATACTTAGTAATTTCTTTTATTCCTGAAGTTGTTGAAAACAGGAATACTCCATTCAGGATATCCAGACCATAAACTTCTATATTTGAAAAACTTTCCCAGGTTCTGTCGCCAGTAATTAAATCGATTGGAGTAACCAATGCTTCCTTGTTTTCCTGTGGATACTGATAATTTTCACTGATTACAAGGATCGAAGAAATCTGAAACCTGGCTCCTAATTTTCTTATTTCTTCGATGTCAGCACCTCTGGCGATCAGATTGGAAGATACTTCGATGACCTGACCGATATTAGGATCAGCCTGTAATTTTTTTAAAAAACTGTCAAAATATTTTCTTCTATCTCCTTCTTCCAGTGACCCTGCTTCTCTGTAAAGTATTACTCCTATTTTCAGAGGAAATATAGGTATTGTTTTGCGGATCAGGAAACCAGCAAGTTTTCTTTCTGCCTCTGTAAAAGATGAATCAGGTAATACTCCGGCCCTTAAACTATTTAGATCCTGTGCTGCCGGGCTTGGTGCTGCTGCTGAAGCTGCTGGTGAAGTTGGGGCATAAGAAGGATATGCCGAAGCAGATTCCGAAGGGCTGGCAACCGGAGCTGGTGTTGGGCAGCCTGTAATTAATGTTGGGGTCATTAACAGAGCCAAAACAACTAAAATTTTTTTCATAAACTAATTCCTTTCCTTTAAAAAAAATGGCTATATTATATAGACGTATTTGGAAAGCAAAAAGTTCCATAAATTTTTACAAAAAAGTAAGCTTTACATTACTTTTTTGTAAAGCTTTGCTTTATAAAGGAATGTTAAATGAGCTGTTTTTTGAAAAATAATAACGATACATCCTATTCCTGACTTGTAGTATAGGCTTTATAATAAGCATAAAAAAACAAAAAGATTTTATTCTTTTTGTTTAAGGTTAGTAATAAAAAAATTCCAGAAATGATCTGGAATTTTTTGTTATGATACTTTGGTGATTTTCTTTTTATTAAAAGTAATATCATTGATTGTCAGGAATAAATTGTTACCTGATTTATCAATAACTCTTGCCTGAGGTTGTTCTGAATCAAGAGAATTGATATTTATATTTCCCGGAGTAAATAAATAAACTCCCGGAGCAACAATCTTCTGGTTTCCGTCAATAGCACATACTGCACCACAGATAAAATCTATAATATGCATTGTATCTTCATGGGAAAGTGTTGAATTAATAAAGCTGATAATAACAGCAACTTTACTCTTTAACAGGGATACAATTTTAATTGCATCATCATAACTATTGGGTTCTACAACTATCATCTCGTTTGATGGAGGAGTAGAAAAATCAATTATATTCGGGTTAGGATTAGTCACCCTGGCATTTGGTTTTCTTCTTCTGAGAGGAACGTCTTCAGAAAGTTCTTCTAAAAATTGCTGAGGTTGTTCTTCTGCTATAGACTGCATTTCATTCATTTCTTCTTCTTCTTCATATTGCAGTTCTTCATTTAAACCAACCATATTTTTAAATTTGTCCCATAAACCTTTTGACACTTGAGTCCCTCCCAATAAAATTAATATGCTTAAAAATTAGTTTCTTTCACCAAATATCGCTCTGCCAATTCTAATCATTGTTGAGCCTTCTTCTACAGCAAGTTTGTAGTCATTTGTCATACCCATGGATAAAATATCCAGTTTATGATTAAAATACTTTTCTTTATTAATCTTTTCGTTTAATTCTTTCAGACTTTTGAAACAAGAGCTTATAAAGTCCTTATTTTGATTACCCGGTCCGATAGTCATTAATCCTCTAATCATTATACTATTTAATTTACTCATTTCAGGTAAAATATTTTCTATTTCAGCCAGGGAAAACCCACTTTTTGTTTCTTCACCGGAAACATTGACCTGTAAAAGAACTTCCTGTCTTTTACCAAACTTTTTAGCTTCTTTGCTAATAATATTGGCTAATTTTAGACTATCAACGGAATGTATCAGATCAAAAATTTCCACAGCCTTCTTTACCTTATTTGTCTGTAAATGGCCAATTAAATGCCACTTAAGATTTAATTGTTTTAGGTAAATATATTTATCTAATGCTTCCTGTACTTTATTTTCACCGATATTTTTTAAACCGCAGCTTACAGCTTTTTTTATATCTTCTATGCCAATATTTTTGGTCACACCGATTAAGGTTATATTTTCAGGAATACTTTTAAGAAAATATTTTACATTTTCTTCTACTTCACAAGGAGAAGTCATAGATTTTAAATCCCTCTAATGACTGTAAAATTAATTGAGAAAAATATCGGTGAATACTATCACAGATTAAATGTTAACTTTTATTAACAGCCAAAACCGAATTTTAATTCATTTTTGGTTGTTATATTTCTAAACTGTGACAGAATGATTAGCTATTTCATCAGCAATTAAGTTTTTATGAATTACTCTGGCTGCATTTTCACATTCTTTTAAACTAACTATACAGGATATTTTGATTTCAGATGTGCTGATCATCTGAATATTTATACCAGCGTCTCCTAGTGATTTAAACATACTTGCAGCAACACCCGGTCTTCCAACCATACCTGCTCCGACAATTGATACTTTTGCTACTTCGGAATCAACAACAACATCTTTACAGCCAATTTTTCCGGCAATTTTTTGAGCAATTTTAGCAACATTGTCTAAATCATCTTTTGCAACTGTAAAAGCAATATCGTTGGTAACAGATTCTCTTACAGACTGAATAATCATATCTACTGTGTAGCCTTGGTCTGCAATGGCCGTAAATAGCTCTGCTGCCATACCAGGTCTGTCAGGAATTTCCAGCAGGGCAATTTTAGCCTGATTTCTATCTATAGCTACTCCACTAACAGCATTTTTAACTTCCAAATCCTCTACTCCTTTAACAAATGTACCAATATTTTCAGAAAAAGTTGATCTGACATGAATTATAGTATCATATGAGCTTGCACATTCAACAGCCCTGGGATGTAATACCTGTGCACCAAGGCTTGCCAACTCAAGCATTTCTTCATACGAAATTTCTTTAAGTTTTTTGGCATCAGGAATAATTCTTGGGTCACCAGTATAAACACCATCCACATCAGTATAAATATCACATACTGCGGCATTTAGAGAGGCTGCAAGAGCAACGGCTGTTGTATCAGAGCCACCCCTGCCCAAGGTAACTATTTCTGTATTCTCTGTTACACCCTGAAATCCAGCAACAATAACAATATTATCCTGATCTAACAGTTCTCTCAGTTTTTCGGTTTCAATTTCCAGAATTCGTGCTTTTGAATAAACCTGCTCTGCTTTTATTCTTGCCTGGAAACCTGTAAGAGAAACAGCTTTAGCTCCAAGTTCATGTAATGCCATAGTAAGCAGAGCAATAGAAATTTGCTCTCCTGTGGCCAGTAGCATATCCATTTCCCGTTGATGTCTCACTGTGGATACTTTTTGTGCCAGTTCAATCAATTCATCAGTGGTATGACCCATTGCCGATACTACTACCACTAACTGATCCCCTGTTTTTTGTTTTGTTTCAAGAATTATTCTCGCGACATTTTTGATTCTTTCTGGTGAGCCAACTGATGTGCCACCAAACTTTTGAACATGAATTGTCATCTTAGATTTTCACTTCACTTTAATAATACTAAATCACTGTTTAAGCATTGGATTAAAACCACACACTTAAATTACAATATACATCGATTTTCTGCAAGTGTAGTAATCACACTTTATGATTTTTTTATTAATTTATAAAACGAAACTTTTACACATAATTAATATTGGATATCATTTAAAAAGAAAATATCCTTTGTTCGTCTAGCATAAAAAGAGGTAATACAATTGAATTATAAAGAAGAAGAAATATTAGAAGAACCAGCCCAGCTATTAAAATATTTTACCAGTTCCTATAAACCTGAGTCTGACTGGAAAGTTGGCTCAGAATACGAAAAATTTGTGATAGGTTATCCTGGTTTTGAACCCCTTGATTATGAAGGTGAAATTGGAATCAGAGCTCTTTTTAATGCCCTAAAGGAGTATTTTGGCTATACACCTGATATGGAAGATAATAACGTTATTGCTTTATTTCGGAATGGCGAATCAGTTTCACTTGAACCTGGAGGCCAGGTTGAATTAAGTGGCAAACCATTTAAAACTCTTCATGAAAGTAAACTGGAAATAGATCACCATATGCAGGAATTAAAGGGTATTACCAAAAATTGGAAAGCTGCCTGGTTTTCCTGTGGAATGAATCCTTTTGTTGCTAATGAAGACATCCCCTGGATGCCAAAAAAACGTTACGGTATTATGAAAAAATATCTTATTACCAAAGGTCACCTCAGCCATAAAATGATGAAACAGACCGCAACTATACAGGCAAATATCGATTATAAAAGTGAAGAAGATGCAATAAAAAAATTAAGGGCTGCTACTGGTTTAAATACTATTGTTACGGCAATTTTTGCGAACTCTGCGATTTATTGTGGAAAAGAAACTGGATTTATGACTGAAAGATCCTATATCTGGAAATTTACTGATCCGGAAAGATGCGGAATAATAAAAAATTTATTTTCCGATAATTATGGCTTTACTGATTATATTAATTTTGCTCTTGATATAAAAATGTTTCTGATTAAAAGAGATGGTAATATGATTGATATGACTCATATGACATTTAAAGAGTTTATGAATCGTGGCTATGAGGGACATAAAGCGACTTTTACCGATTGGTCTTATCATCTTTCTACAGTATTTCCCGAAGTAAGATTACTAAAATATATTGAGCTAAGAGGAGCTGATAGCCAGCCTCTGGATTTATACCTGAGTATTCCAGCTATCTGGAAAGGTATTTTATATGATGAACAGGCAATTGATGCTGCCTGGGAACTTGTAAAGGCTCTTGAATATGATGAAAGAGTAAGGTGGCATGAAGATGTTAGTCGGGAAGCTATGCAGGCAAAGGTAGGAAAATTTAGGACAAAAGATCTTGCCAGAGAACTTTTTGATATTTCAAGGGAAGGGTTAAAAAGACAAAAACAACTTAATGAAAAAAATCAGGATGAGTCTATTTTTCTGGAAGAACTTTTTGAGAAAGTAATTAAAAAAGGTCAGTCTCCAGCAGAAAGCCTGCTCGAAAAATGGGTAACAACTTATGACAGGAACTTGGATAAACTTCTTAAGCATTATATAATATAATTGATTTTTGTAGTTTTAGACAATATTTGTAAGTCCAGGAATTATCCAGGTTAATAGGAGTATTTTATATGACCCCGAAAGATGACAGTGAAAAATGGGAAAAACTAACCAGAGTTGAAAAACTTGGTGAACTTTTAGTTAGATTTAATGCTTTGAAACTTTCCCAGCTAACAGAGCTGATTGAAGAACAGACTAAGCAACCTGGCTCAAAGCTTGGCGAACTTGCTGTTAAAAAAGGTCTGATTACCAAGGACGATTTGATGAAATACCTTGATACTCAGTTGAAAGAAGGGAAAGTTGTTGATGAAACTCTTAAAGAACTGGGGCAAATGACAAATGACCAAAAATGGGAAAGATTAGCTCAGCATGAGCGTTTAGGTGAAATTTTACTCAAAAAAAATATTGTTAAACTCTCTCAATTAACAGAAGCGATGGATGAACAGAAATTAACACCAGGTAAACATCTTGGAAATTTATTAATTGAAAAGGGTTTGATTAGTGAACAGGAACTTTTTGATGCTCTGGACTGGCAGGAAAAACAAAGTGCTGTAGTTAAAAATGTTATTGATGAAGTAAAAAAAATTCCTAATAAAAATCCTTAAAAAAAAATAAATGTTCCCAAAATATTGAAATACATTGAACTTGTTAAATGAATATAATATAATACTTAGTAATTTAGCAATCATGTTCGGGTACATAACCTATATGAAAGGAGTAACAGCATTGCTGCTGTAACAATTTATGAGTGATCAGACAAGAGAAATTGCCTTAACCTTAAGAGATAAATACCGAGAAAAAACAAAACTCAATGAGTATCACAAACATGTTATATCCTACCTTTATAAAGTTGTTGAAGATACTCTTAATGAAATAAGAACCGATTTGATTAACCTTGGTGGAGATGGTAACTTAGTCAAATTTTACAGATCGCCTGATGATACTTTTGTTGTATTGAAGCTTGGCGATGCTCTCGGAACTGTCTATTCATATCCTAAGATAGCGATATCACCATCTGAGCATCAGGGACAAAATGGCTATTGTGGGCGTGCTATTTACTTTAAAGGTGATTATCGAAATCTTGAATTTGAAGATCCTGAGCAGCTTTCTACAATAGAAGAAGATTCGCTTTTCATATTTCTTGATAGTATTCTTTATCATCTTGTACAACCAATTGGTTTTCACCGAACTGATATACCAAGATTTGTTTATCTAATCCTGTCAAATCTTGTTCAGCATGATGATTTACATTATAGCCCAGTATATGACAATATTCTGGAGCAACAGGCTCAGGTTCATAATACACCACCAAGATCAGCTCCTCCTGGTAGCCAGAGATAAATATTAAAAAAAAACCAGAACTTTTTTTTTAAAGATTAACTTTAGGTATTAACCGATTATTTTCATAATAGCCTATACCTAAAAGCTGATTATTTTCATTATAAACCCGGATAAATTGCTCCTGTAAATTTATTTCGGGTAAAGTTAGATACTGGCCCTGAATATATCTGGCACTTTCCAATTTATCAAGCCTGATTTCCGGTAAATTTATCAGAGGAAAATCTAATGGTAACAGTTGTTCTGGGCTAATTTCAGTGACTATTAATGAATGCTTGATATCGAAAATCTCATTTGCCTCTATTCTTTCAAGTTTTGATAAATGGGCACCACATGCCAGCTCATTCCCGATATCATCAGCCAGAGTTCTGATATATGTCCCACTTTGGCATTTTACCTCAATTTCAATTTTAGGGCTTTTAAAGCTTAACAGCTTTATGGAAAAAATTTCAACATCTCTGGCGGCCCTTTCCACTTCTATACCCTGGCGAGCCAGTTGATAAAGTCGGATGCCATTATGATGCACGGCAGATGCCATTGGAGGTATTTGTTTTATCTTACCCGTATATTTACGGATTATATTAACTACCTGCTCTTCAGTAACATTTACTTCAGTCTGTTTTATTATTTCTCCTTCAGCATCAAGTGTCGATGTTGTGATGCCAAGATAAATTTCTGCTTTATAGGCTTTTGTTTCAGTCAGGAAGCGAATTAATCTTGTTGCTTTTCCTACAGCAATAACCATCACTCCTGTTGCCAGTGGATCTAGTGTGCCTGCATGTCCCACTTTTTTAATTTTCAACGCTTTTCTGACTTTATATACTAAGTCATGAGACGTAATTCCTTTTTCTTTAGATACATTTAGCCAGCCATTTAGATTTTCCATAAAACTGCTTAAGCCCAATTTATTAAATAATGTACTATTTCTTCGGGCATTTTATTTAAAGAGACAATGCTATCGGCATTATTATTTTGAATTATTGCTTCAGGCATGCCAAAGACAACGCAGCTTTCCTGATCCTGAGCAATACATTTTCCACCCAGCTTTTTTATTTCTTTAATACCATCAGAGCCATCATTACCCATTCCTGTAAGAATAACGCTTAACACCCTTCCGCCAAATACCTGGGCCAATGATTTCAAGGTAACATCAATTGAAGGCCGGACTCCTTTAACTGTAGGGCTTTTATTTAAGCTGATACAGAAATCCTGGGTGATAGTCATATGATAATCTCCGGGAGCAATATAAACAGTGCCTGGTTTTAGGAAATCTCCCTCTTCGCCAACTTTTACGTCAAGTTCGCTGATATCATTCAGCCTTTTTGCCAAAGAACTGGTAAACCCTGATGGCATATGCTGCACAACCAATATTGGAACATTAATTTGTGGTAACCTGGAGAAAATATCATATAAAGCGCCTGGTCCGCCAGTAGAAGCACCTATTAGTAAAACTTTGGGAATAATAAATGCTTTTTTTATTTTTACAGGCTGATTTTTATTATAATTTATTGCTGGTTTTTTTACTTTTGCTGAAAGAGTTATTTTATCAAATAATTCCTGACCAAGCTTATCCAGCTCAATCGTCATTAACCCTGACTCTGGTTTGGGAATAAAATCTATTGCTCCTAACTCAAGTGCTTTCATTGTTGTTTCACCATCTTTCTGAGTTAATCTGCTAAGCATTATGGTCGGAATAAAGAAGTTATCATTTCTCATCATTTCCAAAAGTGATAGACCATCAAGAACAGGCATTTCAATATCAAGAGTTATTACATCAGGAGAGAGCTCCTTAATTTTCTGAAGGGCAATTTTTCCATTTGAAGCTGTTTCAATTTTAATATTTTTATATTCAGCCAGCAGATCTTTTATAAGCTGGCGCATAAATGCAGAATCCTCAACAACCAATACTTTTATTTCTTTATCTAAGATTTGATTAGTTTGCATTATCTTTTCCATTATCAAGAAATTTTATAATGCTGGAATGAAAGTCCTTTGAGATAATTACAGCTGTCATATTATTAATATCTTCGGAAATATTACGATCTTCAATTAACTCATTAATTTTTATCCTAATTGAATCATGTAATATCTGAACACCTTTTGAAGGTTTTAGGGGTTTTCTGAGATCAATTCCCTGAGCAGAACAAAGAGCTTCAATTGCAATTACATTTTCTACATTTTTTAAAATCATTGCTGCTTTTCTGGCACCAATTGTTCCCATACTGACATGATCTTCCTGGTTGGCAGAGGTTGGTATTGAGTCAACACTGGCGGGATGTGAAAATGATTTATTTTCAGATACCAGTGCTGCGGCAGTATATTGGGCAATCATAAATCCAGAATTTAAACCACTTTTAGCTGTTAAGAATGCTGGTAAGCCATTACTTAGTTGAGGGTTAACCAGCCTTTCAATTCGTCTTTCTGAAATATTTGCCAGTTCAGAAAGAGCAATAGATACAAAATCCATAACCAATGCTACCGGTTCTCCATGAAAATTTCCACAACTAATTACTTCTTCAGTATCCGGTAAAACGATCGGATTATCTGTGACAGAATTCATTTCTATTGTAATTACTTTTTCTGCATGTTCCAAAGTATCTCTGACTGCCCCATGGACCTGAGGGATACATCTTAATGAATAGGCGTCCTGGACCTGAGTGCAATCCTTATGTGATTCCATTATTTCACTTTGACCAAGCATTTTATTTAAATTTTCAGCTACAGTCATTTGGCCTTTATGTGGCCTTACAGCATGTAACTCTTTTTTAAAGGCGCTTTTACTGCCCATTAAAGCTTCAATACTCATTGATGCAATGCAATCTGCCAAATCGGTAAGACGTTTGGCTTTTTGTAAAACTAAAGCTCCTATGGCAGTCATTGCCTGTGTTCCGTTAATAAGAGCAAGGCCTTCTTTGGCATGAAGTTTTAACGGTTTTAGATTATGGCTTTTTAGAACTTCAAGGGCATTTTTTTCTTTTTTATTATATAAAACATTTCCTTTACCAATAAGAGGTAAAACCATATGTGAAAGCGGAGCCAGATCACCACTTGCACCAACAGAACCTTTTTCTGGGATCAAAGGAGTTATTCGTAAATTTAAAAAATTTAAAAGCATCTCTATAACTTCTGTTCTGATACCCGAAAACCCTTTTATCAACGCATTTGTTCTTAGCAAAAGCATTGCTCTGACAACAGGTTCTTCCAAATAATTTCCAACTCCTGCCGCATGACTGAGGATTAGATTTTCCTGTAATTTTTCAATCTCATCAGAAGATATTATTGTATTTTTAAGATAGCCAAACCCTGTATTTACTCCATAAACAATCTCTTTTTTTTCAAGAATATTGGTTATTATTTTTCTGGAGGTATTAATCTTTTCAATAACTTCAGGAGCTGTCCGAACCCTGAAAAACTCTGTGGCAACAAGCTCTAACTGTTCTAATGTCAGAGAATTCCCATCAATAACTATTTCTCTTTCCATAGGCTCCAATTTATTTTTAGGTAATAAAGATAAATAATAGTTTAGTATAAAACAACTAACGTTTATAGATGTTAATAAATTAAGAAAGATTTATCCTTTTAATGATAAATTGGCTTTGCCAAAATCTTTAATGTATAATTCGTTTGAAAATAATAGGTTGAACATTTGTAGGGGCGTAATATATTACGCCCCTACTTAAATGTAGAAAAAGATGAGGTTTTAAATGCTGACTTATCCAAATATAAGTCCTATAATTGCTAAACTTGGGCCACTTGAACTAAGATGGTACGGGTTAATGTATGTAATCGGTTTTATTCTGGCCTATTTTATCATAAAATGGGAATCAAAAAGAAAAGGCCTTAACTATTCTGAAGATGATATTTATGACTTTGTTTTTTACCTTATTTTAGGAGTAATTATTGGTGGGCGTATCGGTTACATTTTCTTTTATAACTTTGATTATTATATAACTCATCCCAGCGAAATGCTGATGATAAATAAGGGCGGAATGTCTTTTCACGGAGGATTTTTAGGCTCTATGTTAGCTGCCGTGATTTTCTGTAAGAGGAGAAAATTTAATTTTTTTGAACTTACAGATATGGTTGCTCTTGCTGGCCCATTAGGTCTTGGGTTTGGCAGAATAGGAAATTTTATAAATGGTGAATTATATGGTAGAGTCGTAGATTCAGACTTTTTTCTGGCGATGGTATTTCCAACAGGTGGACCGGAACCAAGGCATCCTTCGCAATTATATGAATCCTTTTTTGAAGGTTTCTTACTTTTTGGGATTTTATATTTTATAAGCAGAAGGAATCCAAAACGAGGCACTATTTTCTGGGCATTTATGATGTTTTATGGATTATTTAGATTCTTTATCGAATTTACCAGACAACCAGATGCTCAGTTAGGCTTAATATTGGGTAATCAGTTCTCAATGGGGCAGCTATTATGTATACCGATGTTTTTATCTGGTTTAATTATGATAATTGTGATTAATACCAGCAAAGAAAAAGGACAAAAAACTGAACATGAGAATAGCGAAAGAATCCTAGAAAATCCTACAGAAGAATAAAATTTATTCTTATCTTAAGGAAGAAAAAATTTTTGTATAAGTGCTTTTGGAAAAAGGATTTAGATTTATACTAAATAAAAATACTGAAGTAAGAACAACCAAAGCAAAAACAATCAGGGAAATTATCCCACCCATAGCAACAAGAGCTGTCATACTAAGGCTTATTATAATACCTATAGCTAAAATTAAAGCCAAAAGTTTTATTATCCCTGAGTAATTACCAGTTGATTTTTTCCTTTTTGTATTTGGTTTAACTATTTTCTCATTTGATAACTGTAATAAATCAGTACCAAGAAATGAATGACTAATAAACGAATTATCAGGGTTAAAATCGCGATCCTTTTTTGTGTTTAGGGACTTAAATACTTCCCCAACCTGCATTCTGTCAATATCAGGTGCATTATAAACTCTTACACTCATATTTAAAACTCATGTTTGTACATATAATCTAATCTTAAATTAATTTTAACTTATTATTTAATTTTTAACAAGCACTTTTTCATGTTTTGCAATAAAATTAATAATGTTGAATTATATCGGTTTGAGAATTTTTAGTTAAAAAAACGTTTTTAAATTAATATTAAATAATCCCCTTTAACTAACAAATATTAGTAATGTTATTTATATATCTTTAATAAATGTGCAATAAAAATAGTTATTAATGAAAAAAGTAATTAAGTCAGTTAGTATTAATGATTTAAAGAAAAATATGATACTGGCGAACAGCATTCGTGATAAATCAGGAAATATCCTTTTTACTAAAGGAAATAAACTTGATTATCCTGATATTTCACAAATAAGAAGTGAAGGTATTACTACTATTTATATTTATCAATATACAGCTGTTAAAGAAGAAAATACTAATACTCTATTCCCTGCAACTTTGAAAAATATACCTGAAAAACCTCAGGAACTAGCTAATAATATTGATGATGATGAAGAACAAAAATACTCAATACCTGCTTCTCCTGCTGAACCACCACCTCTGAAAGATGTTATTTCTATCGAAATAAGAAAGCAAGGGGAAGAATTAGTAAAAGAATTATTTATGACTCCTGACAGAGTAAAATATAATACAGTTCTAAACCTTGTTTCAACTATTGTAAATGATATTTTAAACACTGATGAGACAGTAATTTCTGTACAGGATCTAAGGGACTATGACAATTATACTTATCAGCATTCAGTAAATTTGTGTGTTCTTGGTGTGACTGTTGGTAAATTACTTGAATATTCCGAACAACAACTAAAAGAATTTGGGGTTGGGCTTTTATTCCATGATTTTGGTAAAACAAAAATTCCTTTGGAAATTTTAAATAAGCCTGGCAGATTGACCCCAAGTGAATTTGATATGATGAAAAATCATTCAGAATTTGGCTATAAGCTTTTAAGCAGAAAATATAAATTACCAGAAATAACTAAAATGGTAATCCGTCATCATCATGAAAAGCTTGATGGTAGTGGTTATCCCAAAGGGTTAAGAGGAAAGGACATACCTGAGTGGGTACAAATCTCAACTATTGTTGATGTTTACGATGCTCTTACTGCTGACCGGATTTATAAAACAAAATGGACTCATCGTAAAGCTCTGGACTTTTTATATGATCGTTCGGATCGCTGGTTTAATGTCAGTTATATTCAGCTTTTGGAAAATACTTTGCCTGATAGGAAGGAATATCTGAGCCTTCTGGATTTTTAAGATGTTCCGAAACTTTTTTTCATGGCTGCAATTTCCTCTAAAATTACCTGAAATTCAAAAACAGGAACTGGAAATTATCATAGAAGTATTAAACGAACTTGGTTTGGCGCACAGAAGTATAGAGCTTGACTTAAACATGAGCCATAAAGATAATCTGCAAACCTATAGCTATTTTATCAGTGAAGATGATTATAAAGAGATTTTGGCTGATGAGAAAAAAGATATCTTTTTTATTCACCATGTTTCAAAACCGATTTTTATAACTTATAATTTTGCTCTTTGTAATTTCATCCGCTTTTTTCCAGAAAAAAATACTCTTTCTTTTGATGAAATTAAAGGTTTAAATAGTATGGACAAAATTGTTGTCTTAACTTTAGAAGATGCTGCTTTTTTAGAAAAAAATCATATTGATAAAGAAAAAATTATCTTTTTGCCTTTTCCCAAAGAGAATTCCCTTCAAAGTTATAAAGATAATTTAAAAATACTTATTAAAAGCTGTTATGAAGAAGCTGGTAAATTTAGAAAATACCTTGTCAATCTAAACCTGATGAATCAGGAAATCTATCATGATCTTTCTTCTACTATAAAGCTCAGGCAAGTTTCAGAGCAGGTAAAAAGAGCTTTCGATAAAGAACATTTAAATTTTAATGTTGATGAGGTTACCTGTGATAATCTATTTAACTTTGGCCCTATTTTTGAGAAAAGCTCATTTTATCCTTTTAAAACCTTTAATTCAAAGTTTGAAACAATGTTCTCAGATGAAGCGGAAATAAGATGTCTTTTTTTAATTCAGGTTCTGGAAAATTTAACAGATGAAGAGTTATTAGAATTTATCCAAAAAATGGTAGAAAAATATAGTTTTATTGTTATTTCCTGTAAATCTGAATTTTACCTGCATAATAATTATCGAACAAAAGTTGATTTTATCAGGATACTGGAAAAATTTGAATTAATCCAGGAATCATATTATGGTTCATTTGAAACTAAATTAGGAGAAAAAGAGCTTTTTATAGTAATAATCAAGGGTAAAAATACAATAAAAAAGAACCTGAATTATATTACCTGGGAAGGTTCTCAGTTTTTTTATAATAGTCTGGCGGTGATTAACCGTGAGCTGGAAATTAAATTAATTGAATCTGCTGATTATGAATTAGCAATATTACCAAAAGATTATTACAAAGAAGTTAGCTTTGAAAATTATCCTTTTTATAATGTATTAAAATCGCAATTTAATAAAATTCTTCTTTATAAAAATGATTTTTATATCAGGCATACCATACCTGCAAATTTTTCATCCCCTGAAGATGGCTATTATATAATTATTATTCCCTGGGAATTTGGTACATTGCAAAAAAGCCTGCTAGAACATATAAATCGTGATGTTGATGAAATATGGTGCCCAAGTAATTATGTAAAAAATCTTCATCTGGAAAGTGGAGTTATAGAGGACAAAATAAAAGTTATTCCTAATGGTATTAATCATGAGATTTTTAACCCTTTGGTAAAACCTTTAAAATTAAATACAAAGAAAAGTTTCCGGTTTTTATTTCTGGGAGGGATGATCTATCGTAAGGGTATAGATATTTTGCTTCAGGCCTATGCTGAAGAATTTTCCGAAAATGAAGATGTGTCATTGGTTATAAAAGGACTTGGTCAAAATACTTATTATGATTCAGATTTAATCGCCAATCAGATAAATGGGTTTTTAAAGGAACCATCACGCCCTGAACTTATTTTTTTAGAAAAAAACCTGTCTATTTATGACATGGGAAGTATTTATACAGCCTGTGACTGTTATGTTCATCCATACAGAGGTGAAGGGTTTGGGATGCCTATAGCAGAAGCTATGGCCTGTGCTTTGCCGGTAATAGTTCCTGGATATGGCCCAAGCCTTGATTTTTGTGATAATTCCAACTCATATCTGATTGATTATCAGTTAAAAACAGAATTTGATAGTATCGATTTTAAACAGAAAATTATCTGTATTGAGTCTGACAAAGAGCATTTAAAGAAACTGATGAGGCATGTTTTTGAAAACAGGGATGAAGCAAAAATGAAGGGACAAAAAGCTCATACGGATATTTTTAATACATTAGGCTGGGATAATATTTTTAAACAGATTGCTCATGATTTAAGTCTGTTAAGAACAAAACTCATTTTTAGAAAAAATATTGATTATTACGTTGATTTACTAGTTGCTGAAATTGAACAAAATCTAATAACCAAAAATAATGTGGAAGCAAAAAGACTGATACTTACTCTGGAAAAAATTGTTTTTGACAGATTTGAATATCTGGAGTTACTCGGAAATCTTAACTCTAAACTGGAAAATAATACTCAGGCACTGGATTATTTTACAAAATTACTAAAGCTTAAACCAGGAGATAAAAAAATTAGTTTAAAGTTAGCTTCGCTTCTGGAAAAGCTTGGAGATAAAAAAACAGCAGAAGCAATTAGAAAAAATCAGAACTCTTGGGGTGATTTAAGTTAGTTTTTATACTCGATAATTTTATAATTTTTTCCGGTATTTACTATTTTAAGAGCATAAGTACCAGGGAATCTTTTTAATAACGATTTTGTCATATTTTCATTAAGTAACAGAATTGAAGTTGAAAGAGCATCTGCATCGGTTGAGTGCTCTGAAACTATTGTTGAAGCGTTTGCTTCATTTATTGGGTATCCTGTTTTGGGGTTTATTATATGACTATATCGTATATTATTTTCAATAAAAAATTGTTCATAGTCTCCTGATGTTGAAATAGATTTATTTTTGATATATAAATACTTTATTATTTTATTCGGATTACGCGGGTCTTTTATTCCAACTTGCCAGGATGAAGCCCCTGGAGGAGAGCCAAGATAATATTGATTACTTACTGAATCAATGAATGCTGATTTAATTCCTTCTTTCTTTAAAATATTTGCGGCTTTATCAATGGCATAACCTTTTCCTATCGCTCCAAAATCAAGCTTCATTCCTGTCTGAGCCAAAAATAATGAATTATCGTATGGATTTAAAACAATATTTCTGTAATTTACCAGCTTTTTTGTCTTATTAATTATTGAGTCAGTTGGTCTTTTAAAGTTTTTACTTTTAAAACCCCATAACTCAACTAATAAGGCAATTGATATATCAAAAAGACCACCAGTTATTTCCGAAAAATCCAGAGAAGTTTTTATTATATCTGTAAGTTCCGGTGAGATTTTTACAGGATTCTTTGTCGCTGGTTGTAATATTTTTGATAGTTCGCTTTCTGCTTTATAGTTACTCATAATCAGATCATATTTTCTGATTTCGCCAAAAGCCTTATTAAATGCTTTATCAGCAAGAGCTTTGTTTGCACAGTAAAGCTCTATTTTAAAAAGTGTTCCCATAATATATTGTATTTGGACATATTTTTTTAGCTTATTTGACGCATTAGAAGGGCTTATAATAACAAAAAGTATGATAAAAATAACACTTTTAAGTAGTAATTTCTTAATCATAGTGAATCATTTAATCACATAAATCACAGTTCAGACTGAGTGATGTTCAAGAGGTGTTGTTTCCCTGCTTTTAAACTTAACTTCAAATCTGTTT
>CAYRDV010000062.1:0-251 GCA_964422885.1 uncultured Candidatus Sericytochromatia bacterium | reverse complement strand
TTCTTGGCTTAAATGAAATAAAAATTCCTGAGAGTGCAAGAATGATTAGACCAAAGGACAGGATGTCATAAATATAAACACCATATGACCCAAATATTCTACCTGTATGAATACTATATACAAGCTCTTCAAGATTTAATATCTCTTTTTTATTTATATCTTTAAAAGTCTGAGTATTCCATTTTTCAGTTTCCTGATTGTATGTATAAAGTCCAAATCTTGTTTTTAACCCAATACTATTTTTACTGATC
>CAYRDV010000061.1:0-21267 GCA_964422885.1 uncultured Candidatus Sericytochromatia bacterium | reverse complement strand
GAGTACCACTATACCCGCCAACAAAAGCATTGGCTTCCTGCCTGATATTTTGAAAAAAAGGCTCTAACTCCAGTTTTAAAAAATTTTTTTCAGCATATTCAAGTTGTTTCTCATTCATTTCCAAACCTAATGTTTTCCAGTCATACTGGTAAAAAAGCATTAAATTATGACCATTTCCTGAACCTAATTCCAAAACTTTTCCTATATTCCTGTCCAGGCCCTCTTTATAAAAAAAATCTGCTATATAAGGGTCAGGAAATTTTGTTCCTTTTATTTCTGAGATTAACATTTAATACATCCTTTTCTTTTTCTAAACATATAGATATTTTATCATGTCAGATAGGTCTATATTGTGCCTTTACAGTTGGAAGGCTACTTTGATTCGTTTTAAAAATTAGCAGAATCGTTGTATCTATCTACCAGCAGTAACAATTACTTGCTTTTCTGATTTAATAATCAGAACAAAAATAATTAAAATTGAATAATATAATTTCTATCGACTAAGCATATATTAACGAAAGAATTGTTATTATTACATTTAGTACAATAAAATTGAACATAAAAAAATGAATTTAAATCCACATGCCGGGGATAACTGGTTTAAAGTCTGTAAATCAAAAGACCTAAAAGATAAACCGTTAAGTAAAAAAATTAAAGGTATTCCACTTGTCTTCTTTCGGGGAAAAGATGGGAAAGTAGGTTCTTTACTTGATCGTTGCCCTCACAGAAATATACCTATGTCCAAAGGCTGGGTAGAAAATGAAAATTTAGTCTGCCGTCATCATGGCTGGCACTTTAATACTGAAGGTGTTTGTACAAAAGTCGCCCAGTTAAAAGTTCTGGACGAAAATCAAAACCGCAATGCAGTTCATTTTATCTCAATGGAACAGGATGGTATTATCTATGTTCACTGTGATGTTTCACCCAAACAGTTCCCCCAGATTAAAGCAAAACCTTCAGAGATAAAATATGTTGTGCCTCAGATAACGGATGAAAAATTTCTTCAGTTTTTTATTAAGCTGCTAATTTTTGTAATAATTTTTGCAATTTTAATCCTTACCTGGTTTAAATTTATGCTTTATTATCTGTTTTCTCAAAATAACCCAATATAATCATGACTTCATTATTTTATTTATAGTTAATAAGTCTGTTTTGGCCATATTAAAATTAAAGTCTAAAAAAAGTTAGTTTATAAATTTACTATTTGGGGTACAATTAGCTAAGTTTAAGTAGTTATTCTAGGAGACATATTAACAATGAAAAAATATTTAGTTTTAGGTTTATCTTTATTTACTTTGTTATCTGTATCCTGTAAAAGCACGTTAGATCAGGACCCCAAATTAAATCTGGAAAAGGGAGCTGATATTGATCAAAAGAAAGTAGGAAACCTTTTTCCAAAATTTAAACAAGGTCAAAAATGGGTTTATATTCTGAAATCAGATCTTTTGGGAGATAAAAGTGTTGATCTGAGCATGGAAGTAAAAGAAATTAAAGACGATACATTAACAATGAAAATAACTGTAGCGGATAAAAGTATGGAGAAAAAAGTAAAGTTAGCTGATTTAATTGATAACCCCTCTGCTATTATCTCATCAAGTGGTGAAATCTCTTCATTAGCCGTTTTTACTAAAAGCCCCAAAGTAAAAGCTTCAGCTTCTGAGGCTACTCCTGAACCACCAAAACCTACCGTAAAAACAACTTATGAGGGAATTGGTGAATTGGTAATAAAATTTGGAAAATTTAAAAATGCTGTCCAGGTTGTTTCATTATTAAAAGATACAACTATTACTGCAAAAACAAACTTCTGGTTCATAAATGGTGCAGGCTTTGGGAAAGTTGAGGGAACAACTACCATAATAAAAGATGAAAAAGAAACTATTACAAAATCCTCTCTTGAACTGAAAGATTTTAAAAACTAAGAAAAAAATTTGATAATTTATATTTTTTAGCAAGAAAGATCTTTTTCCGGGTACAATAAATTTAAATAAATTAATTATAAAAATAAAATAATGTGTACAGTTGTAGTAAAAGTTAATAGCGGTGTAATTGAAATATCTCCTGGTAAAGCGGTTGCTCCAAAATTACCCACAAGTCAGCCTGAAAAAAAAGAAGTTATTCATAGTGCTGATAACCTGAAAAATAATACCCCTCCACAGGGTAAAGCACCAGCAAAGGGAATTAGTTTTTCAACAGAACCCAAAAAAGAAAGAAGTTCCTTATATAAGTCAGTTACCGAAGGAGCAAAAATTTCCGGTATCATTAGCGGTGCCGAATACTTTGCCGCAGGAGCAATAGTTGGTTTTGGTGTTCAGTCAAAATTTTTAAACTTTATCCCTGATATTTCCAAAGCAGTACCTAAATTTATAGGGGTGACAAATCCTGTGGCAAAAGCTGCTGCAATAGGGTTAACTGCGGGAGCAATCGGATTGACAATCGGTATTGCAAAAGGAGGAGCTGAAGGAGCAATAGTTAATATGACCCCTTCAAAAGGTTTTGCAATGGCTGCAATGGCAACAACCGGAGCATTAACGGCAATTCCTGCTTTTAAAATTAATAAAGCTGTGGGAATTATTGCTGTTGGTGCAAATGCCGCCTTTGGTATTTATTACGGAGCGCATATTTTCGATAAGGCAAAAAAATAATGTATGTTACCACAGTTAAATTATCTGAAAATAGAACTGCTTTTGGGGATTTTTACGGGGCCCATATTTTTGATAAATCAAAAGAAAATATTAATTAATTGTCAATTTTAGGATTCTAAAATTGTTTTATAGCAAGAAATGTATTTTTCCGGGTACAATGAAAATAAGTATTAGTTTTAAAGTTGTCTAAGTAATGAGCGCAATTGGAATAAAAGTAGATGGGGGAATTGTTGAAATAAACACAGGTAAAAAGTTACCTGAAGTTTCTGCTGCAAAAACTGAATCTTGTACTCAAACAAATATTCCCGCTGATAGTCTTAAAAATAGTACTCAGATAAATCGTAATTCTCTTCCTAAAACAATTTCTTTTTCCACAGAACCGGAAAAACATGAAAATAAATTATTAAAATCAGTTTTAGAAGGAGCAAAAATAAAGGGTGCTGTTTTTGGTGCTCAATATATGGCAGCAGGAGCGGCAATTGGTTTTGGTTATGAATTAGCAGCCTTAAAATTTGTTCCTAATGCAGCAATCCAAGCGCCAAAATTTATCGGTGCGTCAAGTCCCATTGCCAAAGCATTGGTAATAGGAAGTGCCGCTGGTGTAATTGGTTTATCCATTGGCTCAATAAAAGGCGCAGTTGATGGTGCAATAGTAAATGTTTCTCCTTCAAAAGGTTTTGCTGTTGGGGCTTTGTCCTTAACATCCGCTCTTGTCTCAATGCCTGCTTTAAAAATAAGCAAACCAATTGGTATTGCCGCTATAGCCGTTGGAGCAGTTGGCGGAGCATTTTATGGTGCCCATATTTATGATAATGCCCATAAGAAGTGAGGAAGAAGTGAGGTCAGGATGAATTTATTCATCCTTAAGTGAGGCAGCAAGCAAGCTTGCCTGTGAGGGGGAAGTGAAGAAGAGAAAAGAAGGTTTTTTATCCTCCTTCTCCCTCACTTCCTCCTCACTAAGACAGCTAAAGCTGTCTGGCCTCACTTAACAAACGAAGTTTGTGGCCTCACCTCTCACTTCTTTAACATCTGTCGCAACCTTATTTAAAAAATACCTGTCATGTGAAACAAAAATAATTGTTCCCTGATAAGTTGCCAAAGCTTCTTCAATTGCTTCTCTTGCTGATATTTCCAGATGATTGGTAGGTTCATCCAGTACCAGTACATTTGCATCAGAGCAGATTATTTTAGCTAAAGCAACTTTACTTCTTTCTCCTAAGCTTAAAGTCTCAATTCTCTGATAAATTTTATCCCCTCTGATATTTAAAGAACCCAGGATTGTTCTTGCAGAGCTGTGCTTCTCCGTTTCATTTTGCAAAACCTCTTCAATTATTGTTTTTGTAAAATCAAGATTTTCATGTTCCTGGGCATAGTATCCGATTTTTGCCTGTGGTGCCCAGATAATAGTTCCCGAAAATGATTGGCAAATTCCAGCTATTATTTTTAAAAAAGTAGTTTTTCCACTTCCATTTTTTCCTGTTATTGCCAGTTTTGAACCATTTGGTATAGAAAATGATACGTTATTGAAAAGAATGTTTTCACCAAAGCTCATATTCAGTTGTTTAACTTCTAAAACCCATTTATTTTTTATCTCACTGTTTTGTAAGATTATTTGCCTTTTCTTTTCAATCAAAGGTTTTTTTGTTTTTTCATTCTCTAACATTTTTCCTATTCTGCTTTCCATTGAAACAGCTTTTTTCATTACCGTTGCTACACGTAAGCGGTGCCCAGAGCCTTCATCCCTTTTACAGATTCCTCCATTCTTTTTAACAGATCTTTTTTCTTTAAAATTTTCATACTTTTCAGATTTGTTCCTTATTGCCACAGAAGCAATTTCCAATTGTTTTATTTTTCTTTTTTGAATTTCATACTGAAGTTTTTGCCTTTCTAATTCCGCCTCTTTTTGAGCTTTATAAAAAGAGTAATTTCCTGAATATTCATTCAGAACTTTTCCTTCTATTTCCCAAATAGTTTTTACCACCTTGTCAAGAAAAATCCTGTCATGGCTAATGATAACAAAAGGGATCTCAATTTCAGAAAGATAGTTTTCCAGCCAGTTAAGCTGCTCAATATCAAGATGATTGGTTGGCTCATCCATAAGTAATACGTCTGGTTTTTGTAGCAATAATCTGGCAAGGGCAATTCTGGTTTTTTCACCACCGCTAAAATCGCTTATACTTCTTAATATATCTCCTTCGTTAAATCCAAACCGGGTGACAATTTTTTCCAGTTCAGTTTCAAAAAGATACCCACCTTCTGAATCATAATTTGCTAATATTTCTATTAAATCTGTTTCATTTAAAGCTATTTCATCCCGTTCAAATTTTTTTAAAATGTTTTTATAATTAAATAGTTGGGGATTAGCTGACCATAAATAATCTTCAAAGGAAAAATAGTTGTTTATCTGTGTTTCCTGGGCAAGATAACCTATTTTTAGATTATCACTGATATATAAAAGACCATCTGATAATTTAAGATTACCAAGAATCAGGTTAAATAACGTGGTTTTTCCACAACCGTTTTTACCAACCAAACCGATTTTGTCTGCTGCAGCAAGATTAAAATTAATATTCTCAATTAAATTTTCAGTTGCTTCTTCGTATCTGAAACATATTTTGTTTGCCTGTATAAATAGCATAATAACTCCTTTTTGAATAATAATTGGGCGTTCCTGAGTTATTAATTTGCTGAATCATTTGTTTTGCCTCCTAAAGATAATAATAAAAGATTATTGAGATTAGCTTTAGGGGTTTTATAAGATCAAAAAATAATTAATGGATAATTTTAATAATAAGCAAAAGCCTAAAGCTGTTGTCTTATTAGTTAAGCATCTCCACATTACCTCTGAATAAAATTTAATTGATAAAATAAATGATACAATAAGATTTTATTTTTTACAACTGGTAGATTTTATGAAAAAACTATTATTAATAAGCAATTCAACTCAATATGGCAGTGGTTTTCTGGACCATTGTGCACAGCAGATAAAAGATTTTTTAGGAAAAGATATAAGCAAATTATTATTTGTTCCTTATGCTGGAGGAGATCTGGATGGTTATGCAGATAAGGTAAAAAACAGATGCAAAGATTTAGGATATGAAGTAGATTCCCTACATGAGGCTGCGAACCCAAAAGAAGCTGTGAAAAAAGCTCAGGCAATATTTATTGGTGGAGGCAATACCTTCAGGCTTTTAAATACTTTATACAATTTAAATGTAATGGGTGCTATCAGAAAAAGGGTACACCAGGGAATGCCTTATATCGGTACCAGTGCCGGAACAAATGTGGCCTGTATTTCTATAAAAACGACGAATGATATGCCTATAATCTATCCGCCATCTTTTGATGCTCTTAATCTTGTCCCTTTTAATATAAATCCCCATTATCTGGATCCATTACCAGATAATAAGCATCAGGGAGAAACAAGAGAACAGCGGATAAAAGAATTCCATGAACTGAATGAGCCTGTAGTTGTTGGCCTCAAAGAAGGAACCTTGCTTAGAGTTGAAGGAGAAAAAATTGAACTTTTAGGTATTACGGGAACAAAAATATTCAGGAAAAATCAATCTCCTGTTGAGTATGACCCTGGTGCAGACCTTTCATTTCTCTTGAAGAAGTGAGGCTACTTCGTTCAGTGAGGTCAGACAGCTAAAGCTGTCCTAGTGAGGTCGTTACTTCGTAACTAGTGAGCAGGAAGTGAGTGTCTAGAATTACCCTAACATTACTCTTCTCACTCTTTTACTTCCTCCTCACAGGCAACTTGTTTGCCGCCTCACTTAACAAACGAAGTTTGTGACCTCACTTCCTCTACCCTTTTTTCTTTTTTGCCAGATTTTCTTTAATCTTAATACCTGATATTTCAAAAGCTTTTCTTACTGAATCATAATCTGAATCTGTTGCCCGAAGATAACCATCAAACTTATATAATTTTTTCATCATTTTCTGGCCTTCATTTGTTTTACCATAATTAATTATTACTTCAGCCAGCTTATCTGCTATTTGAGGGTCCATATCTTCACTGACACAGATATTATCAGCCGGAATTTCGTTAGTTATTGCAACGATTTTGAGTAGTTCTGCCTCTTCGGGTTTCAGATATCTTCTCCATGATCCCATTTTTCCCAATTTATCATCAGTAAATGTTGCTCCTGCATCAACTTTTTTATTTAATACAGCAAAAACAGTAGCATCATGGGCACCCGAATATATCAGATGTTCAAAATCTGTGTCAGGGTTTATTTTATTTTCCAGCATTAACATCCTGGGAAATACGTGGCCGGAAGTGGAAAGGGGATCTCCAAATGAAAATTTTTTGCCTTTTAAGTCTTGTAATTTATTTATCCCACTATCTTTTCTGGCAATAATTACCCCATAATAATAAGGGTTTCCATTTCTCTGTGATTTTAAGATAACTTTTATATTTGCTTCTTTTTTTCCCATTACATAAGATGCTGGAGTTAAAAAAGCGGCATCAAGTTTTTTACTCCGAAATGCTTCGATTACACCTGTATAGTCCGCTGCTATAAACGGTTTTACTTCCATACCAAGCCCTTTACTCATAACATTAAGCATTGGAGTAACATTTTTTAATAATTCCTCTGCATTTTCAAAAGGTATTATTCCAAACCGAAGTACCTTGGGATCTGTTGATTTATCGCTACATGAAAGCAAAAACAAGGTTGTCACTAATGTTACAGCGATAGATTTAAATTTAATTTTCATAATTTCCTCAAAATTTAATCTCTTTCTTCAGATTAAAAATTATAACTTATGAGAAGAACTTATACCAATTCTAAAATTATTATAATCAGGTAAATAAAAAATACCAGACATATTTGGGTTATTAATATTTTCAAAATATAATATATTTAGATTGAAATATATAGTTGTTTCTTGAGGGTAGGAATATGCAGAAGGTTTATATTAGAGATATTCAAAATTATGCAGGGCAGGAAGTTACGCTTGAAGGCTGGATATATAACAAAAGAAGCAGCGGGAAAATAAAATTTCTCATTCTCAGAGATGGTACTGGTTTTATTCAATGTGTAATGGGAAAAAAAGATGTTTCCGAAGAAGAATGGAATACCTCTGAAACTTTATTTCATGAAGCTTCAGTAAAAGTTACCGGTAAAGTCAGTTTTTTTGAAAAAGCCCCTTATTGTAAGCACGAACTTGTAATAAACAAACTTGAAGTTATTAATAATGCTGAAGAAGGTTACCCTGTTTCGCACAAGGAACATGGAATAGATTTTTTACTTGAAAACCGCCACCTCTGGCTCAGGACTCCTAGACAGGTAGCTATTATGAAAATAAGACATCAGGTAATAAAAGCCTGTAGGGATTTCTTTGATTCAAGAGGATATGTTCTGATTGATGCACCTATTTTTACTCCAAGTGCTTGTGAAGGAACAAGTGAATTATTTGAAGTAAAATATTTTGATGATAATGCTTATCTTACCCAAAGTGGTCAGTTATACATGGAAGCGGCAGCTCTTGCTCTTGGAAAAGTATACTGTTTTGGCCCAACATTCCGTTCGGAAAAATCAAAAACCCGAAGGCATCTCACCGAATTCTGGATGATCGAACCAGAAATGGCTTTTGTTGATCTTGAAGAAAATATGAGAATTCAGGAAGACATGGTTAGTTATGTTGTTGAACAGGTTTTGACAAACCGGAAAGAAGATTTGCTTGTGCTTGAAAGAGATCTTTCCAAGCTGGAAAATATTAAAGCCCCATTTTACCGATTATCATATGACGATGCGGTAGAAATGTTAAATAAAGAAGGTTCTAATATTGAATGGGGTTCTGATCTTGGTGCTCCTGATGAAGCAATTATTACTAACAAATATGATAAGCCGGTATTTGTTCACAGATTCCCAACGATCTGTAAAGCATTTTATATGAAGCCTGATCCTGAAAATCCAAAAGTTGTATTAGGTGCTGACCTGCTTGCTCCTGAAGGATACGGTGAAATTATTGGTGGTGGACAAAGACTTGACGATTATGAGTTATTAATGAAACGAATTGAAGAGCATAAACTTCCTCCTGAAGCTTTTCAATGGTACATTGAGCTAAGAAAATATGGTTCAGTGCCTCATGGCGGTTTTGGCATGGGTATTGAAAGATGTGTAACCTGGATTTGCGGAATAGAGCATGTAAGAGAAGCGATACCATTTCCAAGAACTATTTATAGGATTTACCCATAATAAAAATCATATACGCACTTAAGTGCGTATATGATTTTTGAAACAAAATATTTTTATTTTTAAATGGGCCTTAACTTTCCTTTATGCTATAATAGCTTTATTGCTTGAAATGTAGCCTATGAGGAAAAATTCAGGCGTCCTCAATCATTGAAATTAGCTAAGATAATGCGTTTTTCATTTAAAAAATTAAAAATTTAAAATGTTTGTTTGATCTTTCGTATTTTTTGTAAAGGATTTTAGAATATGGAAAAAAGTAAAAGCAGAATTGCTCATAAACTAACAAAAGAGCAGTACGAGAAAAATTTTGCTGATGTAAAACCTCCATTGAATATGGACAATGCAGTTGCAGAAGCTAACAGGTGTCTTTATTGCTATGATGCACCATGTATAACAGCCTGCCCGACAGGAATTGATATTCCAACATTTATTAAAAAAATTGCTACCCGTAATTTTAAAGGTTCAGCCAAAACAATACTTGACTCCAATATTATGGGTGGTACATGTGCCAGAGTATGTCCGGTGGAAACCTTATGCGAAGGTGGATGTGTATATAATAACCTTGATCAGAAACCAATTGATATTGGTAGATTACAGCGTTTTTCAACAGACTGGCTTTTTAATAATAAAATACAGTTATATGAAAGAAAACCTGATAATGGTAAGAAAGTAGCAGTAATTGGTGCCGGACCTTCGGGATTATCCTGTTCTCACGGATTATCAATGCTTGGTTATCAGGTAACTGTTTTTGAAGGTAAAGATTTACCTGGTGGTCTTAATACTCTTGGTCTGGCCGATTATAAAATTACCAGAGATTTTGCTCTTGAAGAAGCCAGTTTTGTAACTGAAATTGGCGGAATCGATATTAAATATAATACCTGGGTCGGGAAAGACGTTAATTTTGATGATTTACTAAGAGATTATGATGCTGTTTATATCGGAATCGGCCTTGGCACTACCCCTAAATTAAATGTTCCGGGAGAAGACCTGGATGGAGTAATAGATGCCATTGAATTTATTGAAGATTTAAAGAGAGGGCCACATGAACGTATCGACATTGGCTCAACAGTTGCTGTAATTGGTGCCGGTAATACTGCTATTGATGCTGCAACTCAGGCAAGACGCCTTGGTGCAAATAAGGTTTATATCGTTTACAGACGAACCCAGAAAGAAATGCCTGCTTATGAATACGAGTACGGTTTGGCTCTTGGAGACGAATGTGAGTTTTTATGGCAGACTAATCCAAGCCGGATTGTTGGTGATAAACAGGTAACAGGTATTGAACTGGTAAGAATTGAGCTTGGTGAGCCCGATGCTTCAGGCAGAAGATCACCAAAACCTGTACCCGGCTCTGAATTTGTGGTTCCGGTCGATATGGTTATCAAAGCTCTGGGGCAGAAATCATATGATGGTTTTCTTGGCTCAATTCCTGATTTAAAAACCAATTGGGGAAAAGTAGTAGTAAATGAATCAAAGCAAACAAGTATACCAAAATTATTTGCAGGTGGTGACTGCATTAATGGTGGTAAAGAAACTGTAAATGCTGTTCAGGATGGAAAAATGGCAGCACTTGGCATTCATAAAATGATTTTTGGCGAAGGAGAAGTCTAAATATGATAGATATCAGTAACGATTTTTGTGGGATAAAATCACCCAATCCCTTTTGGTTAGCATCAGCACCACCAACTGATAAACAATATAATGTTGAGAGAGCTTTTGAAGCTGGTTGGGGCGGCGTTGTCTGGAAAACCGTAGGTGATCCGATAGTAAATGTTTCCTCACGCTATGCATCCATTGATTATAATGGCCGGAGAATGGCCGGTTTGAACAATATAGAATTAATTTCTGACCGACCAATCGAAGTTAACCTGAAAGAAATCCGTGATGTAAAAAAAAGATGGCCTGACAGAGCTGTAATAGTCTCTCTGATGGTTGAATCCAAAAAAGAAGTCTGGCATGATATTGTAAAAAGATCAGAAGATACCGGTGCAGATGGTCTGGAATTAAATTTCGGCTGCCCGCATGGGATGTCTGAAAGAGGGATGGGTGCCGCAGTAGGACAAGTTCCTGATTATGTCTGCCAGATTGTTGAATGGGTCAAAGAAGTGGCCCGGACACCTGTAATTGTAAAACTTACGCCAAACATCTCCGATATTACTTATCCTGCCAGAGCGGCAAAACGTTCCGGTGCAGATGCTTTATCTCTGATAAATACTATTAACAGTATTATGGGAGTTGATCTAAAAACTTTTGTACCAAAACCGGATGTAGGTGGAAATTCATCACATGGTGGTTATTGTGGTCCTGCCGTAAAACCAATTGCCCTTAATATGCTTTCAGCTATCGCCAATCACCCTGAAACAAATACTATCCCTATATCAGGTATTGGTGGCATTTCAACTTGGCAGGATGCTGTAGAATTCATGCTTTTGGGTTCATCCAATGTACAGGTATGTACTGCTGTAATGCATCATGGTTTTAGAATCGTTGAAGATATGATTGATGGTATGAAAAACTGGATGGAAGAAAATAAGTTTACCAAACTTACTGATTTTATCGGCCTTTCCAAAAACAGAGTAAAAGATTGGGGTGCTCTTGATCTTAATTTTAAGGTTGTAGCAAATATCAATCAGGATAAATGTATCAAGTGTGGACTATGCTACATTGCCTGTGAAGATGCTTCACACCAGTCAATAAGTTATACTAAAACCAATGGTTTTAAAAAGTTTGAAATAATCGAAGAAGAATGTGTTGGTTGTAACCTTTGTGAACTTGTATGCCCTGTACAGGAATGCATAACGATGGATAAAATTGACGAAGGAAAGCCATTTATGAACTGGGCAGAATACCAAAAACAGGTATTAAATAAAACACCATAAAACATTTAAAAGAAGGGGTAATATATTATGCCTCTACATGGAAGAAATGTTGTACGGGCATTTTATAAAACGCCCGTCACTTTTTTGTTAAAAGAGAAAACCCTATGACTGAAATTAGCACAAGCCTTGGTGAAAATAAACATATAAGGGCGCAGTTTTGTAGAGAATCATTGTTTACTCTTGAAGAATGCCAGAAAATATTAAATTACAAAAATATTTATGGTTTAAGTGAGGCTGAATTGTTTCAGACCTTAAGCGATAATCCTTACCAGGATAAGGATATGAGGGATACAAAAGTTACTGTTCTTAGGGCTTATGAACCGGAGCACGCCTGGATTGTAAAAAGAATGATGGATTGTGTTAATATTATAAATTCGATGTATTATAAGTTTTATCTTTCAAATATTTCGGACCTTCAAATACTGGAATACAGTGAAAACGGACATTTTGACTGGCACTCCGATCTAGGCTCAGGCCCTATGTCTTCAAGCAGGAAACTTAGCATTATCGTTTTTCTTTCGGATAAAAGTGAATATCAGGGAGGAAACCTGATATGGAACCCTTCCAGGCCGACTGATCATGGCTTCTCAAGAAATCTGGGCAGTTTTATCATTTTTCCTTCTTTTTTAGAACATAAAGTAACTCCATTGACCAAAGGAAAACGAAATACTCTTGTTGCCTGGATTCATGGAAAACCATTCAAATAAATTATGAAAAGTTTAAATTATCTAGATTTTAAAAATTTTGAGTTTAAAGATTTATCTAATCAGGTTTGCGGAATATTATCCAAAGGAAGTGGAGTATGTATTATAAAAAATTTTCCTGTTTCAGAAGATGATTCAGAACTTGTCAGGTTTTCTAAGGCTTTAGGAGAGCCGGTGACAGAGACGAGAAACATTGACGGGAAATATGTTTATCGGGTAGAGGTAAATAATAGTCTGAAAGTTCCTACTTATGCCAATACCAGTTATCAGTTTTTGTGTCATACAGATTGTTGCGAATTTGAAGAGCCTCCGGATACGGTAATTTTATTATGTGAGAAACAGGCCGAATCAGGAGGAGAAAGTCATGTTGTTTTTGGAGAAGCTCTTATTAATTATTTTTCAATAACTGAATTTAATCTTCTTTCACAACCAGTTTTTCCTTTTGAGGGAGCCTTCAGGCCGATAGTTTCTTTAGAAAATGACCAGATAGTTTTTAGATATAACAGAGTTAACATTGATTTCTATATAAAAGCTTTTGATTTAAATATTGAAGCAAAGATTATTCAGGTACTTGATAAACTTGATGATGTTATGGATAAAAATAAAATCTCTTTTATTTTAGGAGAATCAGAATGTCTTATTCTTAACAATAAAACTATTTTGCATGGCAGAAGTTCCTTTTCTGAAAGCAGTAACCGTCTGATGAAGAGAGTCAGATTAATATTAAATAAACAATAGAGTAAGTTTTGGATAATTTTTGTATTTTCAAGCCAATTTGTTTAATTTTTAGTTAAATACAGTTAATGTCACGCATAGTTAAAAAAAATCTTTCTATAAGTAAAATATCAAATGAATGTTTAAATTCCAGTCAGGGAGGGTGTTTTAGCTATGTCAGATATTGCTGCTCCGGTAAACTCTAATCATAAAGAATGGATTAATTCTGTAATGAATTCTAAATCAGAAAAAGTAGAAGGTAAAAAATTAGATTTTATACATGAGCCCATTAACCAGGGTTGTTGGGGGTTGCCTGATACTCATATAATTACCAGTAAACCAAATATCATAAAATCAGTTATCTCTTTTTATGATCCCAAAGAAGTTGTTGATACTATAAGAGAAGCAAATGCCAGTGATTCTCCATCTAAGTTTAAAGCTCTGCTAAACTTTCAAAACGAAATTAATAGTATGTCTACCAATGCTTTGAAAGAAGTAAGAAATTATCTGGGAGAAACAATGGCTTCTCCATATAATAATGATGATGAGTTATTGGGTGTACTTCTTGATAAGGTAAATAAAGAGCTGGATTCAAGAGAGCATCATATTAATGTCAGACCTTTACCTTATTTTCCTAAAACTGAACCAATCACTCCTTTTCCAATTAATAAAAAATGTACTGATATCAGATTCGACTAAAATTTTTTAACTCTGTTTACAAATTAAGCCCCGAAAACTTTCGGGGCTTTTTATCTTGTTTGTCTTATTTATAGTTTTTGCTAAATTAAGCCAAGCGATATATTATACTCTTAAGAATTTGAAATAAATTTCAAGAGGAAAAAGCCTTGAACGAACATGAAAACAAAATAGAAAATATTTTTTACTTTGTCTTATTATTATCTTCACTTTATCTTGGGTGCTTAATTTTCCTGCCGTTTTTGCAAATTATATTATTCTCTGTCCTTATTGCAATTGTTGCCAGTCCTATTCACAAAAAAATTAAAAATAAAGTAAAAAATGAATCTTTAGCTTCTCTTTTTTCCACCCTATTCGTTTTTATGTTTGTATTAATCCCTGGCACTATCTTACTTTCCACCCTTATTAGCCAGCTTATACAATTAACCCCAGAAGCAACAAAATTCTTTAAGGAAACAAAAGATTTTAACAATTATATTTCTAATCTACCGGTTATCGGGGCCTTATATGAAAAAGTAAGAGTTTCTCTAATGGCATCAGATATCAATATCGATTTTACTGCCCTGGTGAAAAACCATTTTGCAAATGTTGCCAATTACCTTATAGAAAAAGGAAAAAATATATTTACCAATGTTGGAATCATCGTAGTTGGCATGGCATTTGTGCTGATGACTATCTATTTTCTGTTTCGGGATGGCCATATATTTTATAAAAAACTATACGACCTTGTTCCACTTCCAGAACATGAGAAAACATTTCTGTTTGATAACTCAATTATGGCAATCAAGGCAATATTTATGGGAACAATCTTAACAGCTTTTGGTCAATCCTTACTTGGGTTTATTGCTTATCTGGGACTTGGAATAAAATACAGTATTTTCTGGGGCTTTGCCACCTTTATTACAGCATTTATACCTCTGGGAGGAGCAGCCTTAATCTGGGCCCCTCTGGCAATTTATTGTTTCTTTGCCAAAGGAATAGTTTATGGGGTAATCCTGACATTATGGGGATTTTTTGGGATAAGCATGGTTGATAATATTCTCAGACCAATACTAATTGGTGGAAAAACAAATATTAATACTCTGATCATGGTATTTACAATATTAGGTGGTATTCAGGTCTTTGGCTTCATAGGAATATTCATTGCTCCAGTAATTATAGTTTTAATTGGTAATCTGTTAAATATTTATCAGGAAAGGTACAGAGGAAAAGACCTGGATGATGTGCCAATTATTATAAATGAAGAAGCATAAAAAAGGCCTGATGCTAAAAGCATCAGGCCTTTTTTTTATATCTAAGACTCTTTTGAAATAAGTTTCTTAAGCTCGCTCTGATCAGAATTAAGAAGCTTCCTGATTCCTTCCTTATTTACTAAAGCGACAATAATATCACCAATTTCACTATTTACTTCGCTGAAAAGTACATATTTTTTCATGCCTTCAGCCTGTTTCTGATTAGCTTCAGTAGGAGTAACATAATGAACTGAATAAATATTATAACGATGAATCAGAAATAATAGAATCAAAGTCATAAAACGCTTTCTGCGAAAATTTTCATTGATTATATTTTCATCTCTGATGGAAAGTATATTCTTACCTCTGCGATCTCTGATAGAACCAAAAATAATATTTGCCATTTTATTATCATATTCATCAATAACAAATAATTCTAATAATTCGGAGCTGGCACGATACGGACGTAATTTAACCCGTAATAAGCTGGTGACATTATATTGCTTGGCCCATAATTCAAGCCAGCTTTCCAGTAATTTTGGTGGTACTTCTGTATGTACCAGATGTTGGAATTGGGTAGAACCTTTTCCCATTGCTTTTGTTGTTGCTGTACGGCCTGATGATGCAAAAAGAGCAGTATCAACACGAGGGCCACCAGCAAGTGTTTGGGGAGTCCTGTATGGAGATTCATACAATCTGAGTTTTCTTTGTAATTTAGCTAAGGCAAGCATCCCGTTATGGTGTAAATCCATTGTAAAATCTTCTGCAACTAATCCATCAATCTGATGCCCACCATAAGTGATAAAGTTAAATACAAAACCCATCCTGCCAATTTCTTTGGGAAAATTCATCATCTGCTCATCAGTCATTCCTGTCGAATCCCAGTTAAATGATGGAGATAAATTATAAGCAAGCATTTTATCAGGAAATACGTGATGAACAGCCTCTGCAAATTCTTTTGCATCAGCTAAATCGGCTGTTTTTGTCTCCATCCAGAGAAGATCAGCAAAAGGAGCAACAGCAATAGATCTGACAATAGCATAATCAATGCCGCCTCTTATCTGGTAATAACCGTCAGGGGTTCTTGCCAGCTCACAATCCCAGGAAACATTAATTCCCATTGATTTGGCCTTTTGCTGTGCTTCATAAAATGATGCTGTTTTTGCAAAACTTACCCATTCTTCAACAGTCATTTCAAATTCAGCCCCTTCTTCAGTATGGAACTCGATCAAATCAGCAACAGCTTCGCCAAGTGTCTTTATTCCGCTTCCTGTTTCCCAGGCTTCAACATATTTTGTCAGAATATTATTTAAAGCTTTATCCAAAACCCTTTCATTAACATCTTTAATATTTTTGATAGTTTCATCTATATAGGATAAAATTCCAGCTTTTTCAAACCATTCATAAGCATAATCATATTCTGCTTCAGTTATTTTATAGATTAAATGGCCTTTCATGTCCTTGATTCCTGCATCATAAAATCTTTTTAAAATAGCCAGATAACAATTTTTATAGCTTGGCACTGATAAATTAGTTGCTCCAAGAATAAACGGATGATCTCTTTCATCTCCGTTACCATCCAATAAATTGGCACTTTCAGCATCAGTACGGGCAACAATAATACCGGGAACTTTCATAATATCAAGCTGGAATCTGGCCGTATTAAGTCTCTTAATTTGTTCATCGATTGGTACAAGAACTTTACCACCCTGATGACCACATTTTTTTGTACCAGGTTTCTGGTCTTCAATATGATATCCGGTTACTCCCACTTCAACAAATCTGCGTATCAGGTTTCTGACATGGGCATCACCGCCATGTCCGGTATCAGCATCAGCAATAATGAATGGCCTGTAATCATACTCAACACTATTTTTTAGTTCTTCCTCACTCATTCTTGCTCTGGCAAATGCCTGATTCTTGTCAGCCATCAGTAATGCCCGGATAATTGAAGACGCTTCATCAGGAACCTGACTTAATGGATAACTGGCTAGATCTGAGCCAGGATCTTCTGTAACAGAGCCTTTGGCCGAAGTAGCCCAACCACCCAGATATATTCCCTGAATTCCCAAACGTTTCATCACAACAGCCTGACCAGGAGAATAAGGTCCATATGTTGTAATTGATTCTTTTTTGGAAAACAGTTCTCTTAAAAGCTCATAAAATTCCTGTGAATTGGATTTAGCGATGGAGTATTCATTATAAATTGTTCCCTGTTGCTCAACTACATGATGAGCTGAAAAAAGTCTGGTAATACCACGAAATCTATTACTTTCAAAGAATTGTTCAGTTTCCAGAACTTCCATCTCAAAATTTTTCATTTTTATTTCTCCAATTCAAAGATTTAATCACCAATCAGACCTTTTTATTTTACCATAAACCCTTACCATTATTACTTTTTGATTTAAAGCCTAAATCCCACAAATTTATATCGTTAAAAAATAACCCAATCTCTTTTATATATCTTTCATCTCTGTTCATTCTTTTATCCGTGTGATACCACAAGGGTGCGTCCTCCTTCGGTCGTCTGCGATTAAGATAAAAGTTTACTCATACCGTAACGCCTCAATCGGGTCCATGTCAGCTGCCCTTTTTGCAGGATAAAGACCAAAGAAAACACCAACAATTATGGCAAATGACAGTGAAATAATAACACTTTGAATACTGACAATAGTTTTAAACTGAGATAGATTACTGATAATTTGGGCGGTCAGTATTCCCATAAACATTCCGATAAATCCCCCCAGTGAACTCATCACTATCGATTCGATTAAAAATTGTCTTAAAATATCTTTTTCTTTTGCACCAATCGCTTTTCTGATCCCAATTTCTTTTGTTCTTTCAGTAACAGTTACCAGCATGATATTCATTATTCCGATACCGCCTACCAGTAATGAAATACTGGCAATCCCTCCCAGCAACACTGTAAATGTCTGACTGATACTGGAAGCTGTTTCCAGAATATCTGCCTGATTACGGACATTAAAATCTTCCGGCATATCCTCGGCAGTTCTATGCCTTTTTCTTAATAAATCAGTTGTTATCTTTTGCACATTATCCAAATTTCCACCTTCTACCACATGAATATCTATTTCTCTGAGGTAATCAACACCGAGCAACTGCTTCATTGCTGTTTTATATGGTATTACTACCTGCTCATCAGGGTTGGAAAATCCCTGATCGCCTTTGGATTTTAAAATTCCGATTACTTTAAAATTTATTCCGTTTATTTTTATATTTTCTTCCAGAGGATCATTTTTCCCAAAAAGATTTTCTGCTGTTACTGGTCCGATAATCGCTACTCTGGTAAGGCTTTCTGCTTCATTCAGTTCAAAAATCCGTCCTTTTTCGACAATCATATTTCTTAGTGAAAAATAGGTTATTGTTGTTCCCAGTACATTAGACCGGGTATTTTTATTAAGATGTTTTACCTGAAAATTACCGCTGACAACCGGGGCAACGGCATCAATTAATGGGGATGCCTGTAAAAGAGCTTTTGCATCCTCAATTTTCAGGTTTTGGGTATCACCAGTGCTGACCCCTCCTGTCCTTCCCTGACCGGGACGAACTATCAAAAGGTTTGTCCCCATTGCTGTAACCTGCTGCAAAATCTGCTTTTGGGCCCCTGCACCGATAGATAACATTGATATTACTGCTCCAACGCCGATAATGATTCCCAGCATTGCCAGGAATGATCTCATTTTATTGGCAAGTAAGCTTCTTAACGCTACTTTTACTACTACCCAAAGATACATATTTTTTACTCTTCGTTTTTAATAATTACCATCCCAGATTATTTTATTTTTTTCCAGAATTGTTCCTTCTGCCTTACTGAGGTTACTAAGGGATTTTAGGTAATCTATCCTTGCATTTACTTCATTGAGACTGGTATCTTCCAGAGCTTTCTGAAACTGCATCACCTGAAAATTGGTACTTAAGCCCAGTTTAAATTTTTCTGTTTCCGCTTTAACCTGTTCATTCATCAGCTCTTTTGAACGTTTATTGGCTTCTGCCCGTTGCTCATTTATTTCCACATCCCGAATAGAAGTCCTGATATCGTTTATTATTGCCTGTTTAAAGTTTTCAATCATTATTTTCTGTCTTTCCTGGCTTAACAATAATTGCTTGTACCCTGTTTCGTTAACATTCCCGGCTACCGGTATTTCCAGGTTAAGTCCGACATTCCATGAATACGTCTTAAGTGAAAGAAGGCTACCCACTGCATTCAGATAATTTTTATCCAGGCTGTTCAGGCCAAAGCTTCCGTTAAATGTCAGGTCTGGTAAACTATTCTGCTTTGCGATATCTGCTTGTAATTTAAGAGTCTCATCATCTATTAAGGTTGCCTGAAAATCGGGGCGGTTATTAAGAGATTTACTATAGCTATCCTGAAAACTTAAGTTCTCTTTAGTTATACCTGGAATTCCAGAGGTATTAAGCGACATATTCCAATCAATTACAGAGCCTGAAGGGTTAAGTATTCTTTTAAGAGCATCTTCACTCTGACCTAATGCCCGTTTTCCCTGCAACAGACTTTCTTCTCTGGAAGCAATAGTTGCCTCTGTACTAAGGACTTCAATCCTTGCCAGAATCCCGGCCTTTTCTTTTTCTTTATTTATTTTTAAAAGATCTTTAGCCAGATTAAGTGAGTTTTGCAAAACTTTTAATCTTTCTTTATTTAATACCAAATTCCAGTAATTTTGCTCTGTCAGTGACACAATATCCATTGCTTTTGCTTTTAAACGCAGATTAGAAGCGGAAGTATCATTTTTACCAATAGAAATACGTCTGTAGCTGTTAAAAGCATTTTTTAAAACAGGTTGTTGAAAATTAAGGGCCAGACGTGGTGTAATTGACGGATTAAAATCTACTCTGGTTGAGTTGGTATTAAGAATACTGTTCTGAAACTCCAGAGATAACTGACCATCAGTGGCAAATTTCTTTTTTGCTGAAAAATTATAGTTCTGGCTAAATTCATTTAGGACAGCTCCACCAGAAATAAAGGAGCTGGAAGTAGGCCTGATATTATTTTGGATATTTGGTGAAAAACCTAATGAAAGGCCAAATTCATCATATATTTTTTGTAAATCAAGTTGTTTTATCCTTGGTGTAAAACTTTCAATTTTTAGATCAAGGTTATTTTTCAGGGCAATTTCAATACAGTCCTCAATTGAGAGGGTAATTGTTTTTTGTTCGTCTGCTGCCTTTGCTGGGGTTATTAAAATCAGGGAAAGAAATAATCCCAGCAATAGTTTTTTTATATTTTGTTTCTGCATATATTACCTTCTGTTTCCGCCTCCGATGCCAAACATCATTCTACGTGTCTGCTGTCCCTGTCTCTGTTGCTGATTTTGCCCACCTTCTCTTCTGCGCCATGGATTATCTGCTTCTGATTTATTAAGAACAACCTTTTCACCTGCTTTTAGCCCTGATACTATTTCTGTTTTTGTATTATCAGAAAGACCTACTGTTACAGCCTTTTCTACAGGTTTTCCTTCTTCTGTTGTTTTTACACTGACAAAATACTTTTTGTTTTTCTTTATTACTGCTTCTACAGGAACTGTTAAAACATCCTTTTTCCTGGAGGTGATTATTTCTACATTAGTTGTCATCTCAGGTTTTAATAGTTTTTTATCTTTTCCCATCACTTCTATTTTTACACTAAAAGTAACAACATTTGATACATTGACACCTTTGGAGTAAATCTGGACTACTTTACCTCTAAACCTGCTTTCAGGAAAAGCATCTGCTGTAATCCTGGCAAACTGACCCAGTTTCACTTTACCAATATCGCTTTCATCTACTGAAGCCATGATAAATAACCTTGATAAATCTGATATTGTCAGAATAGTTGTTCCCTGGCTTACATTACTGATACCGGAAGAAATTATCTGTCCGACCTGAACATATTTATTAGTAATTACCCCATTTATTGGTGAGTATACTTCAGTATCCTTTAAGCGTTGCCTGGTGTTTTGTAATGAAGACTGCTCAGATATTAACCGGGCTTCAAGTGATTTTATATCCTGCTCTTTCAGCTTTAGACCGAGCAAAGCATCATTTTGTTCTTTTAATCTGATTTTATAATTCTTTACTTCTATTTCTGCCTGTGAGGCTGCCACCAGATTCGAGTTATATTCATTTTTATTTACTGCCTTTGCTTCACTTAATTTTATTTCAGCGTTTTTTAGCTCTAT
>CAYRDV010000060.1:0-21291 GCA_964422885.1 uncultured Candidatus Sericytochromatia bacterium | reverse complement strand
GGCTTGTTTGGCCAATTTTTCTATTTTTCAAGTCATCAAGTTTTTCCAAAAAACCAAAACTTGATTTTGAGCCTCCCATACCAATATATTTCCAAAATACACCATAGTTGCTTGCATCTTTCAAAGCCTCTTCTGAACGTTTTTTATCAGAACATGCCCCATCAGTAAAAAACAAAACAAATGCAGGAGGGCTGCCCTTACCTGCAGAAGCATATTTTTTTGTTATTTTATTCATAACAGGTGAATAATCAGTTCCTCCCCAGTTATAGATTGAAAGTATTTCCCGGTTAACATAATCTTCACGGTTAGTTAAAGTATAGGGATTTTGATGGTTAAACGCTTCATTATGAAATAACCAGACATCAATATCACCATCATCATCAAACTGCATTGCCAAAGGTAGTAGTTTATCAAATGTATTTTGCACAATTCCTTTTTTAAATAATCCCTGCATCGAAAAAGAAATATCCATAACGATAACTACCTGAGCTTTCTGGCCTGTTAAGCCTTTATTCGCTACCTCTTTTTTAGCCAGATCAATTCTCTCTTTATGTTTTTTTACAAAATCGATGCTACCTACAGGAATTTTTTCCAGATTTGGTTGTGGTTTTGGCTGACTTACAGAGGTTTCTTCTTGAGTAAGTGGCTTAAGCCCCTTGTTAACTTGAGAATCATCTTCCTGAACCTGTACTTTTTCACTTCCATATTCTTTCAGAATTGCAGCAAGACCTGAGTTAAAACCATTTCCTGTGGCCTGAAATTTCCACTCATTATTATGTCTGTAAATTTCAATCGCAATAATAGCTGTTTCATTTGTCAAACCATCAATCTGATATTGGATAACTACATTTTTATTTTGCTCAAGCAAATCTATATAAGTATCTCTGATACTACCAAACCGGTGGTTTAAGGAATCACCATTTTCAATAGTCATTAAAAACAAAAGGCGGGAAATATTGGGGGAAATTTTATCCAAGTTAAGATTAAAACTTTTTTTATAACCACTAATTGCCGAAGAATCCATTTTTACGCCACCATCGGGGCTTAACAGATTATTATAAAAAATGAAATCAGACTCTTCTTCAAGTTTTCCTCTTGATGAAAGAAGCATTACACTTGCATCAATTTCATAGCTTGGATTGGAGCTTTGATCCCATTTAACTCCAACAATAAAAGATTTTGAAAGAATTTCTTTTTCAAGTGATAATTTCTGGCCTTTAGTTATATTTTTCATGTTTATCCTTTACACTAAATGACAAAAAATATAGTTAGATAAATTTAAACACACTCTGATTAAAAAGAAAACGTTTTGAAACAATGGGCTGTAACCAATTTCTATAAAAGAATAAAATTAATATAACCTATAGGTTATATAATAAAAAAAAACCTTTATTAAAAAAAAACAAGCTAATATTTTAAACAAAAAATATATTAAAGTTAGTTTATTGATAATCTTACAAATTAAAAATAAGGTATAAATACTAATTTTAGTTATTAAATATCCATTTAATAACTAAAAGACTAATTTTTCTTGACTATTATTCTTTTTTAGCATATAGTAGAAATATGAGCAAAATCACCTGTAATCTAATGAATATCCGTAAAAGGAAAAACCTAACCCAGACTGAGTTAGCCAAGCTTGCCGGGATTTCCCAGAAAGCATTAAGTGAGCTTGAAACAGGTAAATCAAAAGGTATATCATTTAGTACCTTATCAAGATTATGTGATGTTATGAATATTAATCTTGAATCACTTTTTGAAATTGTTTCCGATTCTGATGGGGCCGAAATTAAAATTACCTTGCTGGAAATGCCTTGTTGTTCTTTTTGCAATAAAAAAGAAAAAGAAGTTGACACTCTTATTGTTGGTAAGCCAAATAAAGATAAGCCCAAAGTTTATATCTGCTCTGAGTGTATAAAACATTGTAATAATCTAATAAGTGCCGGTACTAAAGCCTAGAGGTCCTCCTAGATTTTAAATTAAAATATAAGTATTTATAAATTTCTCTGTTTATTTTCCAAAAAGGTTATAAAATTTCTCTTTAGTACCGATATTTGTACTGTAAAAAATCACTACTTTGGATAAAAATTTAAATTATGAGTATTAAAGAAGAAATTACCAGAAGGCGCACTTTTGCCATCATCTCACACCCGGATGCCGGAAAAACGACATTAACCGAAAAATTTCTGCTTTACGGTGGAGCTGTACAGGAAGCTGGCTCAGTTACAGCCAGAAAAAAGCAAAGGGCCTCTACCTCTGACTGGATGGAAATGGAAAGAAAAAGAGGAATTTCCATTACCTCAACAGTTTTACAATTTGAATATAACGGCTACAAAATTAATCTTCTGGATACTCCCGGGCATGAAGATTTTTCTGAAGATACATACCGTATTCTCACGGCTGTTGATGCGGTTGTAATGGTTATTGATGCAGCAAAAGGTATTGAGGCTCAGACCCGTAAATTATTTGAGGTATGTCGTAAACGAAATATCCCGATTTTTACTTTTATGAACAAACTTGATCGCCCTACCCGTGAACCATTGGAATTATTAGATGAATTGGAAAATGTGCTTAAAATCGGTGCTTATCCTATTAACTGGCCTTTGGGAACAGGGATGGATTTCAAAGGAGTTTTTGATCGCTTAAATAAAGAAGTACATCTTTTTGAAAGAGCTGTTGGTGGCGTTTTCAAAGCACCTGTTTCGATCATGGATCTAAAAGATCCTTTTGTCAGTGAACGATTAAGTGAATCTACCCATAAAACTGTTTTGGAAGAAATTGAAATGCTTGATATTGCAGGCGAAGAATTTCATCCCGAAAGAGTCTTTTCGGGAGAAATAACGCCTGTATTTTTTGGCAGTGCCATGAATAATTTTGGCGTTCAGCTTTTATTGGACAATTTCTTGAAATACTCTTTACCACCTGGTTCATTTACCAGTTTAAAAGGAGAGACTATTCTTCCGGAAGATGAAGCTTTTTCCGGTTTTATTTTTAAAATTCAGGCCAATATGGATCCCCGACACCGTGACCGTATTGCCTTTTTACGGGTTTGTTCGGGAAAATTTGTCAGAAATATAAATGTAACAAACGCCAGTACAGGTAAAAAAATTAGGCTTTCTAATGCCCATTCAGTCTTTGGTCAGCAAAGGGAAACAGTTGATGAAGCTTTCCCTGGTGATATCGTAGGGTTAATAGGCAATTCAAATTTTGGTATAGGTGATACTCTTACAGAAAATGAGGCAATAGTTTATAAAGCAATTCCTCAATTTGCTCCGGAACATTTTATTTATCTAAATAATCCTGATACTACCAATTATAAGCGTTTCAGGGATGGACTGGAACAATTGCTTCAGGAAGGTGTTGTTCAATCTTTTCAGCTAAAAAATAATTATCGTGAAGTAACTGTTTTAGGGGCAGTAGGCCCACTACAATTTGAAGTTGTCCAGTATAGATTAAAAAGTGAATATAATGCTGAGTCCGTTTCTGAACCAACTCAATGGAGCCTTATGCGCTGGGTTTCTCCGGCAATTGATGAGTCAGAACTTACCAATCACGTTTTGCCTGTAGGAGCAGTACTTGCAGGAGATAATAAGGGGAGAAACGTAATTCTCTTTACCAGTGAATGGTCATTACAACATTTTATGGATAAACATCCAAAAATAATTATTTCGGATACTCCTTTTGAAGAATTGGAAGCAGCTAAAGTTTAAACTTAGATAATATAAAAACTCACATCTTTATATTTAATGTTGCAACTTTAATATTAATTTGTTATAAATTAATTATTATTATTTAAATTTTAATAATAAGTTTATAAAGTGAGGTTGTGTTGTGTTAAATGAAAGCAAAAAATTTTTAGATCTTCCCTATGATCGGTTAGAAGAATTAAATCTTGAGGCAAAGACAAAAGTCCTAAACCGTACTCCTGAAGATACTCTTAAAGAATTTTATCTTAGAGAGATTACCGACTCTAAATATTTAAAAGCGATCACTGTTGCTTTTACTGATATTGAAGGTCGTTTTCATATGCTTGATTATGATAAAAAATTTCTTCTGAAATCTTATGACAATCTGACATTTGATGGTTCTTCCGTACGTGGTTTCAGTGTTGTTAAAGAATCCGATCTCAGACTAAATTTAGACTGGGGTTCTTTTCGCTGGTTGCCTTCTGATATTTTTGGGGCAGGAAAAGCCCTCGTTTTCGGTTTAATCACTGATACAAAAGGTAATTTATATGGCTCTGATATACGTAGCCAGTTAAAGCAAATGACAGATGAACTGTGGAATAAAGATAAACTTGTGGCAAATGTTGCCTGTGAGATTGAAGGTTTCCTCTTTAACGGAATTAATGCTGAACAGAATTATAGTAAAAATGGAGGCTTTACATTTGTTTCCAGCGGTGGTTATTATCATTCACTTCCTCAGGATCCTTTAAGAATATTTATTGACAGATTTGCTGAAGCTCAACGTGCTCTTGGTTTTGAAAATGAAAAAGATCATCCTGAAGTTGCCCCCTCCCAATTTGAACTAAATTACTCTTACTGTGATGCCCTTATTGCCGCAGATCAGATCCAGCTCTATAAACTGATGGCCCGTCAGATTGCCGCAGGCCTTGGCCAGACTGCCTGTTTCCTGCCAAAGCCTGTTGCTGATATTAACGGTAATGGCATGCATACAAATATGTCTATTTCCCGTGATGGTAAAAATCTTTTTTATGATATAAGTAATCAGGATAATCTCTCAGAATTAGGTTGGAGTTTTGTTGACAGAATACTAAACAATGCCAATGATTTATGCCTGATCTTTAATTCCAGTGTCAATGCCTATAGGCGTCTTGATCCACATTTTGAAGCTCCGAACCAGATAAAATCATCGGCAATTGATAGAACTTCAATGATCCGAATTCCTTTGGCAAATGAAAAATCTTCAAGAATTGAAGTAAGAAGTATTGCACCGGATGCCAATCCTTATCTGGTCTTCTGGTCTTTGTTCAAAACAGGCATGGAAGGCCCGATCAATGAAGCACTGGATAGTGAAACCCGGAGAACCAGAACCAGATTCTTACCTGATAATATTTATGATGCCATCCGTCATTTTAAAAACAGTGAATATACAACAACGCTTTTGGGAGAATCTTTCCATGAAAAATTTATGGAGTTAAAGCTTGAAGTTGCTGAACGTTGTCCAAAACAACTTGGTTCATTGATTAAAGATCAGGAAATTTTATTTCATCATGAAGTAACCAATCAATATCTCTGGGGCAAATTTTAATTTTTTTGTAGAGGGCTATCCAAAAAGAGGGTTTAATTCATTAAACCCCTACGTTAAATCAACATTGTAGGGATTTGATTGATCAAATCCAGGGCTTTTTGGACAGCCCCTAGATAAATATTTTTTCTTCACCTTCTCATCAGAAAATTAAAAAATAATTATTTGCTGATAAAATAATTTAACGGTTTTTCATTATTTAAAAACATTCCAACAAGAGTCTTTTATCATTTATTTTAATATTTTTCAAAATTTTCATTTAAAATTGGATTATATTAGTATAAAATTAATAAAATAAATTATTGTATAAAGTTTATAGGAAATAATAAATGAATTTAATAAATATTGGTTATGGGAATGCGGTTTCTTCTGATAAAGTGGTAGCAATAGTTGCTCCTGGTTCAGCTCCTATTAAAAGGATCATTAATGATGCCAGAGATGCTAATAAATTAATTGATGCTACTTATGGCAGAAAAACCAGAGCTGTTATTGTTACTACCAGTAACCATGTAGTTTTATCCGCTTTACAGGCTGAAACTGTTGCCGGTAGATTTGCAGAAGAATAATTAAAACTAATATAACTATATTAGTTTAATTGTGTTTTGTAAAAAATAGCTTTTAAAACCTTAAATATTATTATTAGCTGTGAAATAATAGAGCTTCAGTTTTGCATTGGTCAGATTCTGAAGTTCTATCACAACTTTAAGTTTATGGGGCGATAATATTAATGATATTATCTACCCCTAGCTTAAGTTTTTTAGATAACTTTGATAATATTTTTAATTGATGATAAAACTCTTAAATAAATGCTGTTACTAATTATATAATAATATTTAATTGCATTTCACTTAGGATCCTAATTAATGATAAAAGCTTCAAAAGTCATATTGTCTTTATCGGTATTTACGTTTGTAATATTATCCGGCTTAAATTCACAAGCGTCTGATATTCAGGATATTGAAACAGGCCAAATTAACGGGCAAAACGCAACAGACTTAACTCCCCGGACAGTTGAAGGGTGGAATGCCCATTTAAATAGTATAAAAAACCGTGGTCCACTACAAGAAGGTTGTGAACCTTTTTATAAATTAACTAAGGGAAAATCTAAAGGCACAGTTTTGCTGTTTCATGGTTATACTGCCTGTCCTTATCAACAATATATAGAATTATCATCAATGTTAACTGAAAAAGGTTATAACGTATTTGTACCCTTGCTTCCAGGTCATGGTAAGATTGCCTTAAAAACTGATAGTATCATTACAGATCAAACATCTGAGCTTCCTGATGAAAAATCAGCATTTATTTATAAAAATTTCGCTCAGGATATTTCTGCCATATTTAAAGATGAGCCTGGCCTCAAAGTTGTTGGAGGACTTTCACTTGGCGGTGTAATGGCAGCAAGTGCAATGATTACCAACCCTGATATATATGATCGGGGCTTTATATTGGCTCCTTTTTTTAATGCTGCCGGGATTTATGGGGCTCTAATTCCAACATTAGGAAAACTTTTCCCTGAACGGCAAATCAGTTGGGGAGAAGAGTGTGAAAAGCAACGTAAGATGGGAAGAGCTGGTTATTGTAATTTTAGAGTAGCTAATATTTTAGCGATACAAAGTTTTGGAGCTGATACCCTTAATAAAATTGCTGAAATAAAAAAAACTGTACAGGTTTCTGGCGTAGAAAAAGATAATTCAGCATCTAATTCTTTAATTGCTGAGGCAAATCAACGTCTGGCAAATAAGCATGGCTGTTTTTTTGCCGAAGGTTCAAGCCATTCAATGCTATCACACTATGATAATGTAGGAATAGATATGTTCTGGCTCAAACCTCTCTTACGGCAGGTGGCAAGATTTGTTGATACTGGCAGAAGATTTGAGGAAGTTGGTGAATCTGAATATGGGATGAAAAAATGTATCTCATATGAAAAAAAATAACTACCAGAAATACCGTTAGATAAATCATTATTGTCATTCCTGTGAAGACAGGAATCTACTACCAATTAACGTTTTCAGTTTAATTTTCCCAATGTAAATTAAAAAACTAAATTACTTTAGCACTAAAATTAAGAAATATTAATTATATTAGCAACTAGTTGTCAAATAAAAACAAAAGTTTTATTATTAAATATGTAAGGTATATAAAAAATGTGAGGAAACGAAAATGACAATGATATTAACAATCTTAGCAACACCATTTATTGCTTATTATTTATTAGTTGGAGTTTTTGCAGTTGTATTTCTTAAGACCGCTTAATTTTTTTATTTTAAAAAGCTTATCATTTTATGCGAAATTTTTTATCCTTAAGCCATATTTTTACTTTATCCTGGCAATCACCCTGTAACTCAATTATGCCACTTTCAACAGTGCCACCTGTGCCACAGGCAGTTTTAAGAGATTTTGCTATTTCCTTCAAATCATCCTGATTCAGAATAAGACCTTTTATCAAAGTAACAACTTTACCTTTTTTTCTTTTTTCAACTGAAACCTTAGGTTGTTGTTGTTCAGGAGTTTTAGAAATTATTGTTTCAGGTACTTTTTCCTCATTTGCTGAGATAATTTTCCAGCCATCTCCCTGAGTAATTTTTTTTGCCATTTCTTTCCTCTTATTCAGGTTCTTTTAAATGTTCTTCAAAGGCATAACGAATCATATCAAAGCTAAAACCTTTACTGATTAAAAAACGGGTTAGTCTGTCTCTTTCTTTTCTATCTTCAATAGGCTCACTACATTTTTTATTTAAACATTGAAGGGCTGCTTCAAAATAATCAAATTCACTTTGTTCCATTGCTGAGTTAATAAGCTCTTTATCAGCACCTTTAAGCTTCAATTCCTGTCTGATACGCATTGGCCCGTAATGTTTATATTCATTACAATTTCTGATAAAGTTATCGACAAACCTCTGATCATTTAGATAGCCCAATTCTTTTAATTTATTGATTGCTTCTTCGATCCAGTCAGAATTATCAGTTTTCCGGGTCATTTTTTCCTGCAATTCATAAACCAAATGATCCCGCTTTGCCAGATGCCAAAGGCCATAATTAGTAACATCTTCCACTTTTGCAGCAGGTTTTAATTCATGATGACCATATGGTGATGATTTAAATGAGTTCATTGTTAACTATTCAGGATATTTACAAAATTAATTCGACTAATAATATGATATCCAAAGAGGTAAATTCTGGGTTACTTATTCTAAAATTTCCAATAACCAAATTGAACAGGCACTGGAATGTCTTAATGAAAGTGAATATGAGACAGTAATCAAAGGCTTGGAAATATACTCTAACAGTCTCAGAAAAGCCAGGATTAAACGTGATATTTCTTTCAGGGAAATTCAGCCTCAGGGCGAACAGAAATTAAAAAAACTGATTATTAAAAACTCTATGGGTAATACAGGTCATTACCAGTCAAATGCATTTTATTTAAAAGATTTAGTATCCTGAAAAAAATAACTTCTATTCGGGCGGCCCGGCGGGTCACCCCGACTTAAATTTACCAAATTACTTACTAAACAATTAAAGGCAGCAATAAATTATCAAAATAATATTCTATTCTGTAACACTTTCATCTGATTTATCAAAGCACCATTTAACCCCACCCCGGCAAGCGATGTATAGAAAGACAAAGCAATAAATTGCTGCAAGCTCACCTTTATTTATTGCCGGAAAGAATTCAGGGCCAAACTGAAACTTCCAGTGAAACTGAAAATAAGCAACAGCCATAGTTCCACTGCATAAGAAAGCCGCGCAACGGGTTTGAAAGCCAATCATTACTGCCAGTCCGCCAAATAATTCAATTAAGCCACCAAACCAGATTTGCGAACCTACTGGTGGCTGAAACTCAGAAAGTATTCCCAGGATTTTCTGCATGCCATGAAATGACATCAGTAAACCAACAACAATACGCATCAGAGCATAAGTATGGCCAGAATATTTTTCTAACTTTTTCATTTGTGTTCTCCTATAAGAAATTTAACTAACAATAGAGTGTAAGGACAGAACACTGTTCTGTCCTTACACTCTTACAATTTTGTTCTCCTTTAGATAATTGTAGACAAGTACTCCTCAAGCTGATCATATGTTCCTTTAAAGCCCTGCTGCATTGATGCGTGATTTGAATGGAAAGTATTCATTTCTTCTTCTGTTGTATTTATTGGCCCCCCCTCTATTCTGAGAGTTGTTTTACCATCCTGCTCAGTAAGAGTAAGAATATTCAGTACTTCCAGTGGCCAGGTATTGCTCATAGGTGCTCTGGTAATATTTCCCGCTTCATCAGAAAAGGAAACAACAAAAACCATTTTTTCGGGAGCAACAATTTCCCGGTAAACAAATCTACCCCACATAACAAATCCACCAGGGCCTTCCATTCCATAGTGAAATAAACCACCAGGACGTAAATCAACTTTGCTTTGTAACATTTTAAAACCTTTTGGTCCCCACCAATGAGCTAAATGTTCAGGTTCAGTAAGCGCTTTCCACATAAGCTCACGTGAAGCATTAAATGTGCGGGTAATAACAAATTCTTCTTTTTCCACAGTAGTGCTAATTTTTTCAGTCATTTTTTTTCTCCTTTGCCTGTAATTCATTTAAATAGTTTTCCAAATCATCAAATTTTGACTCCCAGAACTTTTTGTATTGCCCAATCCAATCAGATACTTCATTAAGTTTTTCCAACTTAGCGATACAATATCGTTCCCGGCCAATTTGAGTTATTTCCACAAGGCCACATTCTTCAAGTATTTTTATATGCTTGGAAACAGCAGGGCGACTGATATCAAATTTTTCAGCTACCCCATTGAGAGTTAGCTTTTGGTCTGATAACACGCCTAATATTTCCCTTCTGGTAGGGTCAGCGATAGCTTGAAAAACGTCTCTTCTTATTTCCATATCTTATATGTAACCTTATGGTTACATATTAACGCTTTTAAAAATAAATGGCAAGTGCTTTTAAAGAAATAATTTTTCTCAAAAAAAAAGCATCCGGTAATTGCTTAAGCAATTACCGGATGCTTTTTGAAATTTATTAGTATTTACAGGTCTTCGCAGCCACCGCCTACATAACAAAAAGATTTACCGCCTAATTCCCTACACTCGGCTTTTGTTGTTGAATTACTGAGAAGATAGCCAACCCCTCCTTTTCTTGACCAGCATTGTCCATCCTCATCTTCACCAATAAGCTGATCATTATGGCTGACAAATAATACAGAGCTTTCGGAAAAACTAAAATTTTTATTTAATAATGATGATGGTAGAGAAAAAAGTAAATTCTCAATTTTAAAGGCAAGAAGGTTTTTTCCTTCAGCAGATAAAATATTGAAAGCATAAGAATTACCTGGAAGCTGGGAAATTTTGAAACTTCCTTTAAAACCAATTTTTTTTACTAATTCTTTAAGAGTAACAATCTCATTAAAAGTTAATGTTTTAGGAAATTCCTCTTTGTTTTTTAATTCTAAAAATACTGGTAAGTTCCTGACTTCATCTAATTCTGCTGTTAATTCAGTTTTACCTTCTGGAGGTATAATTTTTGTTTTTTCTGTTTCTGATAAAAAATCAGTAATAGCTGAAAGTTTAACCGGATTATTTAATAATTTAGTTTTAGATTCTGATTCCAAAGGACTTGGAGTTTCATTTACGGATGAATTAAATTTAATTTCATTTTCTTCAGTTTTTTTGGTATCAATACTAATAGAGTTGTCTTTTTGGCTTACTTCCGGTTTTTTAAAATTACTTAAATTAAGACTGGAAAGGCTATCAATACTACAGCCGGATAGAAAACCAGATAAGCTTAATGAAGCAATCAGGAAAGATTTAATAATAGTTGAGCTTGTTTTCATTTTTGTCTCCTTTGTCAGACATTTATATCAATATTACTAATGGGTAACCCGGCTAACTACTTGAGTCCCGTGGCTTTGCGTCCTTACTTCGCAGTAAGTTTGCCTTTTTCCTTTAGTTGTCTCCAACCAAAGGATTGAGAATAAAATGTTTATTAAACTATTTTAATCTTAATATTATTAGTATATACAACTATTTTAAAAAAGAATATGAACTGGAGCACATTATAAATTTATTGTTCTAAATCAATTTTTTCATTGAGATTGCTCATCATTAAATAATTAAAGTTACTAAATAATGAGAAGATAGAGTAAATTTTTTTACAAATTATATGTTTCCTGATTATTTCTATTCAAGGGGCTATAATTATTAAAGATTAATTGATTAGGTTTGGTTATTATGTTTAGCAAATATTTTTCAATGGCTTTTGAAGCCTTAATTTTAAATAAAGTACGCTCCTTTTTAACAACATTGGGTATTATTATCGGTGTTTTTTCAGTAATTGTAATGATTAGTCTTGGTCAGTCATCCCAGTCATTTATTACTGATCAGGTAAAGGGGCTTGGTGCGGGAGTTTTAATAATTACACCAGGCAATCCAAAAAATCAGGGATTTGGGGCAGCTCCCGGCTCTACAGTTAAAACGCTAACAATAGATGATGCCAAGGCTCTGGAAAATGTACCAGGGGTATTATATGTATCACCTAATACATTTCTAATGTCACTAATGACTTTTGGAAAAAATAATGCTGGAGCAACTATTATTGGTACAAATCAAAATATTCAGCAAGCTGGTAATTTAGTTCTGGCAAAAGGCCGTTTTTTTACTGAACAGGAATCAAGAACCGGAACAAAGGTAGTTGTTCTTGGTTCAAAACTGGCAAAGGAATTATTTAAAAATACGATAGAGGAGCCTTTGAATGCAAAAGTAAAAATAGATAAGCAGCGTTACAGGGTTATTGGGGTACTTGAAGAAAAAGGAACAAGTATTTCTGGTGCAGTTGATGATAGAGCATATATGCCTACACGGACTTTTCAGCAAACTATCAGAAGCGGCAAAGATTTAGTGTCAATATTAATGAAATTAAAATCCGATGAATTAATACCTGTTGCCCAGGAAAAAGCTCATTCAATTTTACGTTACCGTCATGCAATCAGAGAAGATGAAGAAGTTGATTTTAAAATCCAGACTCAGGCAGAATTACTTGATACTGTAAAAGTTGTTACAAATGTTTTTACCTTTTTATTGGCAGGGATAGCAGCAATCTCTCTTATTGTAGGTGGGATAGGAATTATGAATATTATGCTGGTATCGGTTACAGAAAGAACAAGGGAAATAGGTGTTAGAAAGGCTGTCGGAGCAAAAAGGAGAGATATATTACTCCAGTTTTTAATTGAATCAGCTACAATCAGTTTAATTGGGGGTACATTAGGAATGTCATTTGGATTTATCGTAACAAAGACTATAACCCAGTTTGCAAAATTACCTTTTATAATATCACCTGTTGCTGTTTTTGGAGCATTCGCCTTTTCTGCGGTAGTAGGTATTTTCTTTGGACTTTATCCGGCAAATAAAGCATCCAAGCTGGATCCTGTTGATGCTCTACGTTATGAATGAATTCTTAATTTTTCTGGTTTTTATAGTTAATTTTAAAATTATCATTACTGGTATTCAGATTATTGTCTGTTGCTTTTACATTTATTATATTATGTCCCTCATCAAGTTTTATAAAAACGGTAAACTCACCATTTGCAGAAACTTTAGCTGTTGTTCCATTAACTGTTACTTTAGAAATTCCCTTTGCAGCACTGGCAATACCTCTTACCTTAAGAAGTTGTTTTTTACTTACTATCTCAAACCCACTGGTAACATTTGGTTCCAATATTTTTACTTTAGGTGGAATAGAAGCGGCCAGCATTTCTATAAATTTTGATATTTTTGGTTTAGGTTGGGAAATAAAAAGATTATGTATTTCAATTTTCATTTTACTGCTGGTCTGAAAACCGATTCCGTCCCCATAAAATTCGCTAAAGGGATATTCATCAGTAAATTTATCATTGATATAAAACTTCAGAGTATTACCGGATTTTTTTATTGACAGTTTATTTCCCATAAATTCCAGTTTATTTATATTAGCTGATTGTTTCCAGCCAGAAATGTCCTTTACCTCACCATTTTCCAGTTTATAAATTGTATAAAGACCTTTGCTGTTTATCCCAAAACTATAATAATTACTTTGATCTTTTACACCCCAGATAATTCCATAAGGGTATTCATTATGACCAATAAATTTAGCAATTTTACTTTCAATAGTAAAATCCCTGGTTTTGTCCAAAGAAACAGATATCCAGGTCATTAGGGACTTATCAACTTTATTTTCAAAAAAATACCCATTATCTCTTATCTCAAAAGATGAAAACTCATTTTTACCCTCAAACCATTTATTTTTGTTATCAGCAAAATGCTCTTTTAATATAACCTGTTCTTTTTTGTCCTGATTATTAATGTTTTTAGAAAACACTATCAGTTGAAAACTTAAAAGAAAAACAGGAATAAGAAAGATAAACATTTTAAATTTTTTCATCTATGCCTCAATTCTATTCTTTTGTTTGGCCTGAGAAGAAATGACTATTTCTGAAAATCTCAGTACTACTAAAAATGTTGATATAAAAAAATTTTTACTAAATTATCTTAAAAAATAATCCAGTATATTGTTTTTAACATAATATAAAATTATAGATAGAATTGGCAGTCACAAATCAGACAAATTTTTGTTACGGTAAGCTTAACTTGACATAAGTTAACAATTAAATTAAAATAAAATTAAGGTTCAATTAATATTAAGTTAAAAAGGCGGTATTTTATGCTTCCCAGAGCAAAAGCTATTCTGATTTCACTTGTAGGCTTAGTCTCTTTTTCTGCATGTCAGTCAACAACAAATCTAACATTGGAACAACCCCAAACTGTTAATGTCCAAAATGAACCTGATTATTTTCTTGTAACTTCAAAACATTTACTTTCTAAAGCAGAAGAAACTGCCAGAAAGTGGGAAGCATCTGCCCGGATTATCAGAACAGAATCAATTAATGTTGATTCTAAAGGCAGGGCCGATTGGGTTTATTATTTTAAATCACCCTCGAAAAACAAAATATTGAGAGTTGATTCTGAGGGTAATGCTTTCGAAATGGATAATAATCTCCTGGGTAGCCAGATTGAACCTGCCAGCTGGACAATGGATAGTGATAAAGCAATCGAAATAGCTCAAAAAAATGGCTTGAAACATTTTCCGGTTGATGAAATGTTTCTTGAAAAAAAATCTGCTAATCCTCAATGGGAACTAAATACAGATGATGGTAGTTTTAAAGTAGATGCAAAGACTGGCCTGGTAATTAAAGAAGCTAAAGTGAAAAGTGAAAAGTAAACTGAAAGAAATACTTTTGGTCACATGTCACTCTCTTCACTTATATAATTTAAGTATAGGAAAAAGTTTATTTAATAAAGGATTGATATGTGTGAACTACCTACAGCAATTGGAGAGACCAATGTGCAATATAGGCTTCCTGCTTCGCTGATAGATGCTTATTCACATAAGTCTAATGCTATCTCCACAGGCTTAACATCCCGCTATTCCATCGGTAGTTTAATACTTTTGCAATCAGATTGGTTATCGCTGATATTGAATATTAAAAAACTTAAGAGTAATTACTTACTCAGCACGTATAAAGTTTTACCTGATAAACGACTGATTATCAGAACCACATACTTTATTCAGTTGTCAAAGTTCGTTAGCTTTATTATATTAGTTTTGAAAGGAAAAGACAATATGCAACAAAATCAACCTATTCATCTCACAGCAAAGCCTTACGGCTTTAGTTGGAGGCTTCTCTAATGACAGCTAAATTTAACGGTGTTGATTATTATCTTCTTGATGATTTGTATACTGATGAAGAGAAACTTATACGTCAATCTATACGGGATTTTGTTGAAGAAAAGTTTATTCCACTTATCGAAGAATGTTATATGAAGGGAGAGTTTCCCTCTCATTTAATTACTGAGCTCGGTGATCTTGGTGTCCTGGGATGCTCACTAAAAGGTTATGGGTGTGCTGGTCTTAACAGTATTGCCTATGGCCTTATCTGCCAGGAGCTGGAAAGAGGAGACAGCGGACTTAGAAGTTTTGCTTCCGTTCAGTCATCTCTGGTAATGTACCCAATTCATACTTTTGGTTCTGAAGAACAAAAACAAAAGTGGCTACCTAAATTAGCTTCCGGTGAAGCAATAGGGTGCTTTGGTCTTACAGAACCTGACTTTGGTTCAAATCCAAATGGAATGAGAACGAGAGCTAAAAAACAAGGAGATCACTTTGTGCTTAATGGGGCAAAAATGTGGATTACCAATGGTACAGTTGCTGATATTGCTGTAGTCTGGGCAAAAGATGAGAATGATGTGGTAACAGGTTATCTGGTAGAAAAAGGAACACCTGGATTTAGTGCACCGGAAATCAAAAACAAGCATTCATTAAGAGCTTCGGTTACTTCTGAATTAATACTTGAAGATGTAAAAATACCATTGGAAAATATGCTGCCAAATTCCCAAGGAATAAAACACGCTCTGATGTGTCTTACACAGGCCAGATACGGTATTACCTGGGGAGTTATCGGAGCAGCGATGTCATGTTATGAAACAGCTTTAAATTATTCTAAAACCAGGATTCAGTTTGATAAACCGATTGCTTCTTTCCAGATGGTGCAAAATAAGCTGGTATGGATGCTAAATGAGATTACCAAAGCCCAGCTTCTTTCCTTTAGATTAGGCAAACTGAAAGATGAAGGAAAAATGAGGCCTGAGCATGTTTCCCTAGCAAAAATGAATAATGTGAAAATGGCCCGAGAAGTAGGTTTGGTTGCCAGAGAAATTCTGGGGGCAAACGGTGTTGCTGCTGAGTATCCGGTAATGAGACATATGAACAATATTGAATCAGTGTTTACTTATGAAGGCACTCATGATATTCATATTCTGACTGTTGGTAAAGATATTACCGGAATCCCAGCTTTTTTCTAATAAAACAAAAGTTTATCCCGGTACGGCCTGTGCCGGGATTTATTTTTAAAGGTTTTATCTAATTAAGTTAAATGCCTCCGCCATCTGTTCTTGGTTAATCCTACATAATTCGGCAAAACTATTTTTAAATCTCTTAAGAGCAATCTCATTAGCATTATCGGGAAGTTTTTCAGGGCCGGGAGATGCAGCAGAAACAGCTGTTAAAGCCTTTGCTACTCCTTTAGCATCAGAATCGCTAACAACACTGCCAACACTATTAGTAGCTACCCCAATAACACCAGTATTTTGAGCTACTGTGTTATTAGTAAGATTCGTAATGATATCGGTAGTAGTTTTATCAGTTGAATAAATTAAATTAGAACTGGAACCTGAAATAGACATATCAGCCATGATTGTTTCTCCTTCTCTAGCATAAAATCAAAAATAACCATTTTATCTGATAAGATAAAATGGTTATTTTTATAAATAATTAAATAAAATTACAAAAAATATGTATTAAAAATAATTAAAAACGTATTAAATAGCCAAAAGTAAAAAATTTTATTTTAAAGTTGTAATACAACTTAGCATATAAAATATAATCAACAACTAGGCTACACAAAATTTAATGATGTATTTATTAATTGACTGTCAGAATCAGGATTATCAGGATTAAGGAAATTTTCAGGATAAGAGATTTGTTGGTGCATTTAGTGAATGCAACAACTATAATTACAAAAGTCATTCAGAGGAGGCCTTAGCTAACTGACGTAGGAATCTCAGCCATTTGAGCTCAACAAAAATCGGCTTTAATTGGAGATACTTTTGTCATTATTTTCGGGAGTGGTCATTTACTCAATTAGGTTCCGTTAATTTTAATATAATTCAATACAAGCATATTGTACATTATTATTAAATTCTTCAATTTCCTGAAAATTTTCAGTAATGACTTTAATTATATTTTTGGTTGATGAATCCTTGCACCTTAAATAAATAATTTTTGGAGGAAAACCTCTTAATAAGGCTAATTCATAAAAATCAGCATCCTGAGTTACAAGAATAAAATTATTATCTTTTGAATAGTTCCAGATTAATAAATCGCTAGCTTTATCAAGCCCCAGGCGGGAAACATGATTTGTTCCCGGAAATAATTTACTTAATTTTGCAATTAATTTGTAGGATATATTCTGGTCTAATAATAATTTCATTTTTGTAAATAAAATATCTGGTGTTCTCTTTCAGCTGCAAATTGGAGTGATGCTGAAATATCATCTCTGGTTAATTCTGGAAAGTCGCCCATAATTTCATCAATAGTCATACCGGAGGCTAACCATGAAAGAATATCATAAACACTTATTCGCATATTACGAATACAAGGCTTTCCACCTCTTTTATCTGGTTCTATAGTAATAATCTTTTTGTAATCTACCATTTTATTACCTGCGTGAAATACTTATTATTAATTATAAGCTTTTTCTATAAAGCAAACTATCAAAGATTATTTTAAAAATAACTCACTGGAAAGTATTCTTAATACTAATAAAAAGCAGATGCAATACTTTTAAGTTTATTCAAATGTTTTGGGTGCTTAGGCTGAACTATATCTTCATTAATTTTTAGGATTATTCCTTTTATTATGTCAGATTTATTTTTAAGTCCAAGTAAATAAATAAGGTTTATAAACTCTTTCTCAGTTTTTTCAGTTATTTTAAAAGATAATCTTTTTGAAGATTTCGCTTTTGCAAAATCACTACTCAGAAGTTTTTTTATATCTTTAGCAATAATATCTCCCGAATTTAAAGAATGGATATAAAACATTACTATTGCCCTAAAAAAACTTTCATCAAGATTTTTATCAATTTTTTGGCAGGCTATATCCAAAATATCAATAAAATGGGCAGGAACTCTTACTTCTATAGATTTTCTAACTTTGTTATATTCTGCTTTAATTTTTGCTGTAGATTGAGCTGGAATGGATATAACTTCTTTACAATTATCACAAACGCCAGTCAAAATGTCTTTTACTGTACCACTTTTGTCGCTAAAATCCACATTTCTAAGAGAATATGTTATTGTTGTAACTCCGCATAAATTACAAATAGCTTTGCCTTTTTCCCCTTCTTTTACAAATCTCATTTTTGTTCCTCATTTTCATGAACACTTATAAAAACAGTATTTGGTTCAAAAAAGTAAAATTTTATATACCATTTTTTCCCTTTTTTGATCGGTTTCATGATATGAACATCAGTTAAAGCGTCTAAATGATGTTTACTAACTTGATAATTATTTCCTGTAGTACATTTTTAATTTCAATAAGTTCCAGAACAGATAAATCACCACGCATAAAAACATTTTTTATGTCAATATCTTTTCTGGTTTCATGTTCATAATAACCATCTATAAGACATTTAATTAATTTCTTTTTTATTTCATTAAAACCCATCTTTTAGTAATTAATTACTTTCATTTAATTAAATGTCTGTATTAATATAGTACCATATTTGTCGTACAAATATTCAAATAAATAAAATATTAACGTCCAGATGAAGAATAAAAAACATTTTGATAATATATAATAGGAAGAATTTATAATTTACAATTAAGGTTTTTATTTAATTAGGTTTATTAAAATAATTTTTAGATAGGTAATCATATTTAAATTAATATGGCTAAAAATAAATTATTATCACCATTTTTAAAGTGGGTTGGCGGTAAAAGGCAGTTAATTTCAGATATTGCCAATGTTTTACCAAAAAGCTATACAAACTATTATGAACCATTTGTTGGTGGAGGTGCGGTTTTATTTCACTTGCAGCCTAAGAAGGCTGTTATTAATGATCATAATGAGGAATTAATAAATGTTTATAAAGTAATAAAAGATAATCTTGAAGAATTAATCATAGATTTAAAATCTCATAAAAATGAAACAGAATATTTTTATGGGATTAGAGCTTTAGACAGAAATATTAATTATAAAAATTTATCTAATGTAAAGAAAGCTTCAAGAATTATTTATTTAAATAAAACTTGTTATAACGGGTTATATAGAGTTAATAATTCTGGTGAATTTAATTCTCCTTTTGGAAGATATAAAACCCCTAATATAGTGAATGAAGTTACTTTAAAGGCTGTAAATAAGTACTTAAATAATAATAATATTAAAATATTAAATGAAGATTTTGAAAAAGTTCTTAATAATGTAGAAAAAGGAGCTTTTGTTTACTTTGATCCACCTTATCATCCTGTTTCTAAAAGCTCAAATTTTACAGGTTATGTACAAGGAGGGTTCAATTCAGAGGATCAAATAAGGCTAAAAGAACTTTGTGATAAATTGAATAAAAAAGGAATTAAGTTTTTACTCTCCAATTCAGCGACTTCTTTTATAGAAGAGCTTTATAAAGATTACGAAATAAATTATGTTAAAGCAAGCCGTTATATCAACTCCAATGCCAAAAAAAGAGGCGAAATTGATGAAGTTTTAATCAAAAATTATGAGTGATCTAAAAAATAATTTAGCTTGGCAAAAAATTTTTAATAAACATAAGATTATTAATGAAATAGAAACAAAAGGCCAATTTATTATAAGCTCATCAGATATAAACGAGTTCAGAGAAGCTCGGCTCATGACTAAGTTTGATTATAAATCTCAACTTCCGCAAATATTTGTAGATAATAACTTTTCTGTTTTACCAATTTCAAGAGGAAATTATATTATTTCAAATTTTGAAACATTTAAAAATTTTGAAGACAACGATGTTGAAATAACAAAAATGAATTTCCCTAGTTACCTAGAAAGTATTGATTACAATAATATTACAAGTGAATCAATTGCATTAAATTGTGCATATGTTTCAGGAATAATTGAAGAGTTTACAGGAGATGAAGAATTAGTTCTAACAATTAGTGGTCGTATGAGTTCTTCTTTATTTAATTTTAATATTGATTCAAAAAATGGATTATTAGAAATTAAAGTAGAAAATGCTCAAATTGAAATTGACGGGGGCTATGAAGGATATAATTCTTTAAACTTAATTGAAGCGAAGAATTCCATATCAAAAGATTTTCTTATTCGTCAAATTTATTATCCTTATAAACTGTGGGAAAAAAATATTACAAAAAATGTAAGACCAATATTCTTAACTTATACAAATGGTATTTTTCATTTTAGAGAATATTCTTTCAAAGATCCTGGTCATTATAACTCTTTAGAATTAATAAGAGAAAAAAAATATATGATACGAGAAGGAGCAATAAATACAGAATTAATAATAAAAGTTTTAAATGAAACAAGTATTATTGAAGAGCCTGAAATAGCGTTTCCTCAAGCAAACTCATTTGACCGGGTAATAAATATTTGTGAAATACTGAACGAGAATGATACTTTAAATAAAGAAGAAATTACAAGTAGATACGATTTTGACGAAAGACAAACTAATTATTATACAGATGCAGGTAGATATCTAGGGCTAATTGAAAAAAAGAATGAAAATACTAAAATTATATATTTCCTTACAAATAAAGGGAAAAAATTATTTCAGTTATCAATCATTGATAGGCAACTAGAGTTTGTAAAAATTATTCTCTCTCACTTAGCTTTTAATAAAACCTTAAAATTATACTTTGATAAAGCTGATATTCCTGAAAGTATGGAAGTTATTAATATAATGAAGTCTTCTAATTTATATAAAATAGAATCAGAAACTACATTTTTTAGAAGATCATCCACAATTTTAAGTTGGATTAATTGGATATTAGAATTAATAGAAGAATAAATATATCCAAAAAGCCTACAAATAATTAGCCTTTCAGTTTCAGCAATGTTCATTGTTTTAGAAATCAGGAATGTCAAAAATTCCGCCAAACATACTCATCATATTTTGCTCTTCAAGTATTTCCAGATATTGGTTTACAAAATCTATAATCGGTTTTTTATTATTTGTTTTTTCAAAATCATTAATAAAATTATTAAAATCTGTTTTTACCATGTTTTCAGTTTTTTCTTCTAAATTTATTTTCTTAATAGCACTTTTTTCTGATAAATTAATATATTTTGAAACTTCCGCAAACATTGGATTAAGTTGGATACTATATTTCTCTTGCTCAAGCTCTAAAACACGTTCTTCTAATGCAGAAATATATATTTTTAATTTATCT
>CAYRDV010000059.1:0-21429 GCA_964422885.1 uncultured Candidatus Sericytochromatia bacterium | reverse complement strand
AAAAAGTGGTTATGAATATAACTACTTTATTTGGTAATAAAAAGGTAAGGCTGGAAAATGAAATTACTCAGAATAGCGGGCAAAACATCCCTGAAGGAATGAATAAATCAACAATCATCTATGATACCGATAAAAAAATTGTTTATATGATGATGCCCATGAATAAAACCGCAATAAAGCTTGATGCCAATACAATGGATAAAATGCAGGGTGGTGGAATGGGAGGGAATTTAAATACTCAGTTGCTTTCTGATCCTGCTGAAATGGTTGGTGAAATAAAAAAACGTGGTGGCAAAATGATTGGCTCGGAAAAGATACTTGATCATCTTTGTGATATCTATCAGATGCAAGCTCCCATACCTGGTTCAAAAGAGTCTGGTACTGTAAAATTGTGGCTTGCTCATAAGTTAAATATTCCATTGAAAATGGAAATGAGCAGTGTTAAAAACGGAAAATTTATGACTCTGAAGGCCAAAGAACTTAAAACAAATATCAGTGTTTCTTCAAATATGTTTGAAGTACCAAAAGGTTATATGGTTACTGATATGCAGCAGATGATGAATCAGTTAAAAGATCAAAACAAGCGTTAAAACGTAACTTTCAGGTAAAATTTATTTTACCTGAAAGTTACCTCCAATTTTATGGAAGATTTAAAAAAGATAATTGCTCAGCTTATTTGTATTTCAATAGATCTCACTAATCTAAATGAAGGAAAAGCGGAACAGTTAAAAGGCCAGATAAAAAAATACCAATGGGGTGGAGTTACTTTATTTAATGGTGAAATTGAAACTTCATCATTACTAATAAATGAACTTCAGCTTATTTCTACTATACCTCTTTTTGTTTGCAGTGATTTGGAAAATGGTGCTGGACAACAGTTCTGGGGAGCAACAAAACTGCCTTCCAATATGGCATTGGGAGCCACAGGCGAATTTGATGCTGCTTATAAGGCTGGTAAAATGACTGCCCAGGAAGCAAAAGAGATTGGTATCAATGTTATATTTGCCCCTTGTGTTGATATTAATAATAATCCTGATAACCCAATAATAAATATCCGTTCTTACGGGGATAATCCTTGTTATGTTGCAGATATAGCTCAGGCTTTTATCAAAGGATGCCAGATTGAAGGGGTTATTGCGACAGCAAAGCATTTTCCTGGTCATGGTGATACAAAACTGGATTCTCATCTAAAAATGCCAGTAATAAAAAAATCGATAAAAATGTTGGAAAGAAATGAGCTTTATCCTTTTAAACAACTAATAGATGATGACCTTGCTGCAATAATGACAGCTCATATCTTGATTCCCTCATTAGATGATACTTTTCCGGCTACAATATCCAAAAAAATTATCACTGAATTATTGAGAGAAAAATTAGGATTCCAGGGATTAATATTTACAGATGCTCTTACAATGTCTGGTATTAAAGATGAGTCTAAATCTTGTATAAAAGCACTTTTAGCTGGTTGTGATATATTAATCATGCCTCCTTCTCCTGAGGATGCACTTGAAGAAATAATTAAAGCTGTAAAGGATAATATTATTCCTTTAGAAATAATACAAGTAGCTTATGAACGTATTTTAAAATATAAAAAACTTTATTGTGATATAAGCTATCAAAAAAGCTTAAAAAGAATAAATACCGAAAAAAATAAAAACTTTGCTGTTATGATTGCCAAAAATTCAATAACAAAAATTAAAAGCTCAATAACTTTACCTTTAAATGAGGAGCAGATAAATCAGGCAATTCATATTGTAATTGACTGTGATAATGATTCATCTATGTGGAATATGTTAGCCTGTAGCCTGAAAAAGAATTTTAATATTACTTCAGTCACTATTTTTTCTGGTATTTCAGAAGAAAAACTATTGTTTCTACAGGAAAAAATCAGAGATAAAAAGCTTATTATTATTTCTTATTTTTCAAAAATAAAAAGCTCTAAAGAATCCTTATATCCTGATAAAAAAATATTATCCTGGATTCAGAATAATATTATAGATAAAAAAGATTCGATCCTGATTAGTTTTTCCAGTCCCTACCTGATAAAAAAATTTAAAGGGATAAAAGATTACTACTGCACTTACTCAGAGAGTTCTGAATCACAGGAAGCAATAAAAGAGCTTTTGTTTAAGGGACTGAAACCTATGGGTAAATGTCCTATAAAGCTTGAGCAGATGAATTAAATATTTCTTTTGCTATCATTACTTATTGTTCAATACACTTTTATTTTGCACAGTGCTATAATGACCTTCAAATATTAAAAATAAATAAAGATTATAAATGTCTCTTATTTAAAGCAACTATGCTATATTTAGAACGTAAAACTTTTTGAGGAAGATTTAACTATGTCAGTGGTAAATACCTACAAATCTCTGGATAGCTTTGTCAGGCTGGAAAAAGCCTTTAAAAAAGAGCTTGGACAAGTTGAAGAATACCTCATTCAAATAATAAAAGATCAACCCCAATGGTTTCAGGAAGTTGTTAGCCACCTGATTCAGGCTGGTGGCAAAAGGATTCGTCCTTTACTTGTATTTCTCAGCTATTCTCTGGTTAGTGAAACAAAGATAAATAAGGATGCTGTTATAATGGCTGCTTTATCCGAATTTGTACATACAGCCACTCTTTTTCATGATGATGTTATAGATGAAGGCCAGGAGAGAAGAGGGAAACCAACTGTAAACAAAATGTATGGTAATCATACCGCAATTTTGGGTGGAGATTTCATTTTAGGAAAAGTTTTTCAGGAGCTTAACCGGTTAAATAAGCCTGAAGTTTTATCAGAAATGATTGATACTGTAGCCAAACTTGTAGAGGGTGAGATTTATCAGATGGATATTAAACGAAAACCATCAGTAACCTTTGAAAACTATGAAAGACTTATTTATCTGAAAACTGCCAGCCTGTTTGAGTGGTGTATGGTTGCCGGAGGATGTGCTGCAGATAAAGATAAAGAAATAACAATACTTTTAAAAAAAATGGGAAACCATATTGGCAGGATTTTTCAGATTGTTGATGATATTCTTGATTATACGGGCAGTAATATTCTTGGCAAAAAAAGGTTACAGGATTTTTATCAGGGCAAAATCACATTACCTCTATTATTTTTATTTAATATTGAAAACTCATATTTTACCCAATGGAAAAATTTAGTAAATAATAAAGATGAAACCGGTTTAGAAATTATGAGTAAAGAGTTTACTGAACGGATAAAAAAATCGGATATACAGGCGGAAATGAAATTTTATCTGCAAAAAGATATTAATTCTATTCAGGAAATTATTCAACAGCTTCCGAAATCATCATATCATGAACATATAAACTCCCTAATCAGTTTTCTTGTTTCCAGGATGATGTAAAATAAACATGATGATTAACAAAAGTTTGGTTAATCAGGTCTTTGTGATATTGGAAATCCGTTTTTATCAGTTATTAATTATTACAGCAGGAAAATCAGAACAATGAAGAAGAATATTTCATTAATTACATTTATTCTTATTTCCATAGTCGCAGTATTAAATGTCGTAGGAACAAGTCTTGTTTCTTTACCTCCATCATTTTTATTTCTAAGCCGCTGGATTGCTATTATTTCACTTATATTTTATGGTATAGAACGAAAATCTCTTACCAAGTGGATATTGATAAGCATGGTTGTAGGAGCCGAAATAGGAAATGATTTTCCTGATATGGCCGTGAACCTTCAGGTTCTTAGCAAAATTTTTCTAAAGATGATAAAAACTATTATTGCTCCTCTTCTGTTTGCTACTCTTGTCGTTGGTATTGCCGGGCATTCAAATCTTAAACAGGTTGGGCGGATGGGTCTTAAATCTCTTATTTATTTTGAGGTTGTAACAACTATTGCTTTGTTTATTGGCTTAGCTGCTATAAATTTAAGCCAGGCTGGGGTAGGAGTTCAACTTCCGCCATCATCAGAGCATACAGAGAAACTTGAGGTTAAAAAGCAATCAGCGACAGATATCATTCTTCATGTTTTTCCTGAGAATATTGCCAAGGCGGTCGCTGAAGGACATGTTTTACAAATAGTTATTTTTTCGATTATTTTTGCTATTGCCCTTGCTATGCTTAGTGAAGAAAAGCGTAAGCCAATGCTGACATTTCTGGAAAGCCTGTCGGAAACAATGTTTAAATTTACAAATATAATTATGTATTATGCACCTATTGGCGTGGGTGCCGCTATTGCTTTTACTGTAGGGCATATGGGTCTGGGAATATTGCTAAATCTTTTTAAATTACTGGCCACTCTATATGTTGCTCTTATTTTCTTTTTATTATTTGTCTTATTGCCTGTTGCCCTGATTGCCAGGGTTCCTCTTAAAAAGTTTTTGAAAGCGATAGCTGAACCTGTCTCTATTGCTTTTGCTACTACAAGCTCCGAAGCTGCTCTGCCAAGAGCAATGGAAGAGATGAAAGCACTTGGTGTTCCTGATAAAATTGTTGCTTTTGTTATGCCTACCGGATACAGTTTTAATTTGGATGGCACAACTCTATATCTGGCTCTTGCTTCAGTATTTGTTGCTCAGGCAGCCAATATTCCAATGACCTTTAGCCAACAGTTATTAATTGTTTTTACCTTAATGCTTACCAGTAAAGGTGTTGCTGGTGTACCAAGAGCTTCATTGGTAATTCTTTTGGGAACAGCTGCTTCTTTTGGACTTCCGGTAGAGCCAATTTTTATTATTTTAGGAATTGATGAATTAATGGATATGGCAAGGACTTCGGTAAATGTTGTTGGCAATTGTCTGGCTACTGTTGTAATTGCCAGATGGGAAGGTGAGTTTAATGATAAAAAGTTTGATTCAGAACTACTTGAAACTGAAATAGTATAAAAAGATCTAGAATAAAGAAACGGTACTCTGTACCGTTTCTTTATTTCAACAAATCGTTCATCCAGTTTAATACAAATACCCCGTTAGTTTTAGAAATTTCAGGATTACTGCTGATAGTAGCCAATTTTCTGATCAATGATTCTTTGTCTTCCTTTGTCATTCTTCTTCCCTGCCAGTCAACACCTGTTTCCTGAAGTAGGCGGTTAATATCTTCTTCCGTTGCTTCCAGTAATTCTGCCAGTTCTTTTTCCCGTCCCGCTAAATTAAGTTCTATTTCCGATTGCAGATCATTAATATCAGGATCAAGCAATTGCCCTGAAGCAGAGTATTCTTTCTTTTTATCTTTATTATCTCCAAGCTCATTAAGAATAATTTGCATATTACTTTCATGCATTAATTTTTTATCTACAAGCAATTGTGAGAAACTTGGCTTTTCTTCGCTCAGAGGTAAATCTATCTTAAATGAAATTCCCACTGGTTTATCATCACTTGCCAGTTCTAACTGACTGGTAACTTCATTATTTTCTGTCGAAATAACTGAAATAATTGGTGTAAGAAGTGAAGGCTGATTAACATAGGTCATAACATAAACAAATTTTCCATTTGGAGATATGGCAATTAAATCAGTTGGATCATCAGCCTCACTAAATAATGTTCCCTCCAGGTGAATAGTTTTAACTAATTTAAAACCATTTGTAGAAACCAATAAAAGTGATGCAGGCTTGTCATATTCACAACTGATAATATATAAATGCTTTTCATCCTTACTTAGCACCAGATTACCCAATGAACCGTAGTCCTGGTAAAAACGCTCTACCTTGTTAGTATCAGGATTTAAGGTAACCAAATCAGGAGTCTGATTATCAGTTATAAAGCATTTTTTTGCTTTTCCTGAATAGGCAATATTTATCGCTTTTCGGGTATCAACCTGTCTTACTTTAATTTCCTGAGTAACTTTTTTTAGGTTTGTTGGTAATACATATAATTTTCCCGAACCTCTGTCAGTCATAAAAATAAAATTTGTTTGTTTATCAGGAATATATAAATCAAGAGGTAAATTTTCAGTATGCTTTTCCGATACAAGCTCAAAATACCATTGATTAAGTAAATAAGATGCCTCATTTAACTTGAGAAATCCGCCTTTATTGCTTAATGCCAGACCTTTTTGTTCTTCACGGTTAATAACATTTTTAAATTCATTATCATTTTCATCAAGAACCAAAACACTATTTGAGCTATAAGGAATCCATTTAATATTTTTGTCTGCTTTAACAGGTAATGTCAGAGACTTTTGGGTAGCCCCTGTTTCATCTTTTAATTCAATATTTTGTCCATAGTTTTCCAAAGAATAAAAGGCAAAACCTGCTTCCAGTTTTTTGTTTATAAAAGCATCCATTGCTTCGGTTATAGTCTTTTTTTCAAGTATATTTTTGGATACTATGTAATCAGCTATAACCTGAGGAGCAATATTTTTATCATCAATTGACATGGGTTTTAGTCCTTAACAAAAATCTGTTTATATATTTTCTATTATTATATGATATGTACTATGTCAAAACAAATTTTCATTTATTGTTTAAAAGAGACAAAAAAAGTTATACTTAAACTCAGTAATTTTTTTTGAAAAGGCTTTTTGAGGCTTGAACATTAATTATATTTTATCCCAGATAAATAAAGAATTACCAGAAGATTTTCAAAATTTATGGCGTAGAATTTCTTATATTTCGCCAGATAACGAAGCTAAAAAAAAGCTAAACCCGATAATCAAAAAAAATTTAAGTGAAATTAAAATCAATAATAAACCGATAAAAAATAAGATTGCCATAATAACCGAAAATATTGATGATATTTCTCCTAAATTCTTAGAAATTATGGCAAGTGATTATGAGCTTACTCTGATTTGTTCTGATAAGACTGAAAAATATTCTTTATTTAATACTATTTCGATTGATATTTCTTCTAAATCTACAGAAAACTTTATTTTTCCAGTTAATATTCTAAATAATAACTTTTCTCTTGTTTATTTTCATAATATTAAAACAGCCGAAAGTATACTTCTGGCAAATATCAGAATAGCACCTATACAGGTTACGGGTTACGGCTATCCGGTAAGCACTTTTGGAGCTGAAATAGATTATTTTATATGCGGCGCGGAAGTAGAAATAATTGATAAATTAAACAGTAATTATTCCGAATGCCCCGTGATCATACCCGGTATTGGTTTACCTTTATCTGAACCAAGAATTAAAAAGAAAGAGGAAGCAAAAGGCGAATTTATAATTTTATGTTTATCTAATGTTTCTAATCTTAATTCTCAATATCTTTTATTATTAAAAAATATTTCCAGCAGAGTAAATAAAAAAATAAAATTTAGATTTTTTGAAATGGTAGGTACCGTAGGGACAGAACACTGTTCTGTCCCTACGGGTCTTTCGGAGCTTAATTATGAAATAATAAATATCGTTTCAAAACAAGAATATAGTAACTCTATTGCCGGAGCTAACATTGTAATTGATAAAAATTTAGTAAGTGATTTTAATCTGGTAATTGAAGCTCTTTTGCTTGGAAAACCTGTTGTTACTTTTGAAGGAGATAATGCCTGTAACAGGATTTCTTCTGCGATACTGAAAAAAGTTTTTTTAAATGAAATGATTAGTTCAAGAGAAAACGAATTTATTATTAAAATTTTAAAAATAATCAATGATGATAGTTATCGTAGTAGATTAATTGAAAAAATAAAAAATACTAATTTAAAATCATTATTTGAAGAATCAGACTCATTGTTTTTTAAAAAAGCGATTGAATATTTGCTGGAAAATAATAATAAATTAAAAGCTAAAAAAGATCCTGTTTTTATTGAAGCTTTAGATAATAATAATTACCTTATATATAGGACAAGTCAGGCAATAATTAAAAATACCTTTTTTAACCTGTTTAAGAAAAAACAGTTTGAAAATCTTTCAGCCGAATTAATAAATCAATTGACCCGGTTTGGTTATGATGATTTATCTTTTGAAAATAAAGACACTTTAAAAAGCCTCTCTGATTTTTTGGAAACTTTTCTGGAAATATTTTTGAATGAGAATTTTATCATTCCTGCTAATTATGCAGAACAATTTATTTCCTTAAATTCTGTAATATCTGGTCTAATTTATATAACAGAAATAACCAGCCACGATGATTGCCTAAAAACTTTACTGGCTGGAAATTATGAAGCATTTTCTCAATTAGAAGGAAATTCCTCCCCAGATCCTGGACAGAAGGAAAAAAATATAAACAAATTTATTAAAATCCTGACACTTTACTCAATGAGAAATAAAGTACCTCTTAATTATGTTTCTTTATTTTCTTTTGATAGCCATCTAGCTTCTTTATGGTATTGGAAATGCTTTGAGTTAGATAGCGTTATTACAGAAACTAATTACAATAATTTTCAAAAACATCTGGAAAATATAAGTGTTATCAGTGATTATCTTGAATTTCATCAAAGAATAGATTTCCCTTATTTTATTTCTACATATATTTCATCCGAGAAAGATAAGCTTATCAAACAAAAAGTAAATGTTTTGATAAAAGAAAGACAAAAAAATATGGAAATAAACAATACCCCGGATAAAAAGAAAATAGCGATAATATCCGGGTTTATGTATCCAAAACATGCTGTTTACAAAACAATTTTTAAATTTATAGAAACTCTTGCAGAAGATTATGAGCTTACTTTAATCCATTTGGGAAACTGGAATTATGATAAAAATATAAAAATATTTAAAAAGATCATAAATATAAAACTGGAAAACGGGTTCTTGGATCTTTCAGCCATTAAAAATAACCACTTTGGCCTGGTATTCTACCCTGATATAGGTATGAGTACTGAATCAGTATTTTTATCAAATCTAAGGATAGCACCAGTTCAGGTAATGGGTTACGGACATCCGGTAAGTACTTTTGGCTCAGAAATTGACTATTTTATTACAGGCCAGTATATTGAAGTTTTTGAGAAAGCTGGTGATAATTACTCTGAAAGACCAATAGTACTTGATGGTATGGGTATATACCCTTCTAATCTCACTTACCAGTCCAAAAATATAAAAAAGAAAACAGATAAATTCATCATATCCTGCTCATGGGCTAATCAAAAAATAAACTACCCACACCTTCTTAACCTGAAAAAGATTTTAGCTATGAGTAAAAAGAAAGTCTTATTCAGGTTTTTTCCAGGCCCTCATTACTCATTAAATTTATCTTCACTGAGAAAAGAGCTGGCTTCTGTTCTTGGAGATGACAATTTTGAGATTATTTATAACAAACCTTATCAGGATTACATGGAACTTCTTGAAGAAACAGATCTTGCTCTTGATTCGTATCATTTTGGTGGCTTTAATATTATCATGGATTCTTTATATTCAGGAAAACCGATAATAACTTTAGAAGGTAACAAGGCTTATAACCGGTTTGCGGCTTATACTTTAAGAAATTTAGGGTTAGAAGAGCTGGTAAGCACAAGAAATAATGAGTTTATTATTAAGGTTGCCAAATTTATAAATAATGATGATCTTAGAAAAACTATCACTGAGAAAATAAAGAATCTGAATTTAAACTTCAAATTAAAGTCTGATGAACCAGCTTTTTTTAAAGAAGCCATAGATTATTTGATCACTAATCATAATGATTTAAAAGAGCATGGGACAAACAATCCTGTTTTTATCCTTTCTAAATATGACGTTATCTGTAAACAATATCTTGATGAAATTGATCATTTTATGTCCAGAGAATACTCTAATAATCCTGAAAATCTTAGAGAATTAAATCTATTTATTAAAAACTTTTTGGATAATTTTATCAGAGCAGATTTTATTATACCGGAGGAATATATTGAAAAATTTGTATTTTTCAGTGGATTTATAGGATTTCTGGTTTCAATCTCTGAATTAAAAAATACCGATAAATATATTTCCAGCTTATTAAATAATCAGATTGAAAACTTTAAAATAAGTTCAAAAATCCAGTTGGTGAAAATTTTGACTCTTTATTCGCTAAAAAATGCTGTTTCTCTTGATTATAAAAAATTATTCAGCGATGAACCTGTTATAGCTACAAAATGGTACTGGCAATATTTTAGGCTTACAGGGTATATTTGTGCTGAGTACCATGACCGAATAAAAAACCATTTAAGCAATTTTGAGCTTACGGAAAAAACACTTATTCCTCCTGATATAGTTTACCCTTACTTCAATCTTACTTATTTACCTGAAACTGGTTTGCAGGAGGATAACTCCCCACAAGGTGGGGCCCCTGTGAGTATTGACTCCAAAGCTCTGCTTTGGAAACAAAACAAAGTTTTGTTAAACTCCGAAGCAAAGCTTCAAGGAGTTCTTAATACTGATAAAAACTTTAAATATAAAATAAATACCTTAATAAAAAGCTGGTTCAAAAATATCTATGTAATTAATTCTCCTGAGAAAAATAAAATTGCGATAATTTCCAAATGTTTATATACAGGCCATGCTGTTTACAGATGTTTATTCAGACATATTGAATCTCTTAAAGATGATTATGAACTTACTTTTATTAATTTAGGGAAAACTGAGCAAAATCTCGATCTTAGGATTTTTAGTAAAATTATTCCCTTAAATTTTAGCAATAATAATATTGATCTGTCTGTTTTAAATAAAAATAAATTTAGCTTGATTTTTTATCCAGATATTGGAATGAATCCTGAATCAATTTACTTATCAAATCTAAGGATAGCTCCGTTACAGGTAATGGGTTATGGTCATCCGGTAAGTACATTTGGTTCTGAAATTGATTATTTTATTGGTGGTCAGGATGTAGAAGTTATTGAAAAAGCTGAAGATAATTATTCAGAAAGGCTGGTACTTATTCCGGGAATGGGTTTATATCCATTTTTACCAGATTATCAATTTCAGGGAATAAAAAATAATTCTGATGAATTAATTATTATCTGTCCCTGGACAATCCAAAAAATAAACCCTTTTAACCTTAGTATGTTAAAGGAAATTTTAGATAAAAGTAAAATAAAAATAAAAATCAGAATCTTTGCTGGTGTACCTGATACTGCCATCTTTATGCTGGTAATGGAAGATATATATTCATACTTAGGCAGGGAAAATGTGGAAATAATAAAAATAACTCCATACAATGATTATATGGAGTTATTTGAGGGTGGTAGTCTGGCACTGGATCCCTTTCCTTTTGGAGGATATAACACCGTAATAGACGCAATACTGGCAAGAAAGCCAGTTATCACTCTTGAAGGAGATAAAGCTTATAATCGTTTTGCTTCAGCAGTTCTAAAAAATCTGGATCTCAATGAACTGATTGCAAAAACTTCGGATGAATATATCTCTAAAGCTGTTAACATTATAAACAATGATAATTACAGAGATTCCCTGTTTAATAAAATAAAAAAAATTAATCTGGAAAAAATAATATTTAAACCTAATGATTCTATTTATTTTAAAAAAGCAATAGATTATTTAATAAATAATCATCATGAACTTAAAAATGAAGAGGTAAAAAGACCTATAATTATTAACTGATTTAAAAGTAGTTATAATATTAATTATTAAAAAATAAAAGAGAAAATTTCATGGCAGCTACAAACCCCGAAAATATTTACCAATTTTCAGCAAACTTAATAAATAAAAAAGAAATATCTTTAGCTGAATTTAAAGATAAAACTATTTTAATTGTAAATACTGCAAGTAAGTGTGGCCTTACACCTCAATATGAAGGATTGGAAATATTATATAAAAAATACAAAGAAAAAGATTTTGTAATTTTAGGATTTCCCTGCGATCAGTTTGCTAACCAGGAGTTTTCTGAAAACAGTGAAATAGAAAGTTTCTGCAAAGTAAATTATGGGGTTAGTTTTCCGATTTTTGACAAAATTGATGTAAATGGAAATAATACTCATCCTGTATTTAATTATTTAAAAGAGCAACTTCCAGGTTTCCTGGGCTCTAAGATGATAAAATGGAATTTCACCAAATTTCTTATTGATAAAGAAGGAAGGCCTGTTAAGAGATTTGCCCCCAAGGTGCTTCCAGAAGATATTGAAAAAGATATTTTAAAGCTACTTTAAGCTAATTATTTTGCTTTTTGCCAGAATTCTTCCAACTGATCTATATTGAAATCATTAAAACTTTTATTCAGTTTTTTTATTTCCTGTTCTACTTTTGTAAAACGGGTAATAAATTTTTCAGTTGCTTTGGTAAGAGCTTCTTCAGGATCAATCTTTGCCCAGCGGGAAAAATTAATCATCATAAAAATCAAATCGCCAACTTCTTCAGAGATTGCTTTCTGATCATTTTTTGCATAAGCTTCCTGAAGTTCTTTTTGCTCTTCCCATAACTTAGCAAAAACACCACTGATTGTTTCCCATTCAAAACCCACAGAAGAAGCTTTCCTTTGCACTTTCTCTGCTCTCAATACTGAAGGTAAGGCTCTGGGAATACCTGACAAATAAGATACTTCCTTTTTTTTGTCTTTTTCTTCATTTTTTAATTTTTCCCAAAGGTTTTTTACATCATTACCATCACTAATCCCTTCGGTCTTTTTACCAAAAACATGTGGATGTCTGCGCCAGAGCTTATCTGCTATCGAAGCGGCAACTTCTTCAAAGTCAAATATATTTTCTTCACTGGCCAATTGAGCCTGTAAAGCAACCTGTAAAAGTAAGTCGCCAAGCTCCTCTTTTAATAATTCCTGATCACCATGTTCTATTGCTTCTACTACTTCATAGGCTTCTTCGATAATGTGTTTCTTGATGCTTGCCGGAGTTTGTTCTCTGTCCCAGGGACAACCATCAGGGCTTCGTAAATAAGAAACAATATTTATTAAACGTTCAATCTGAGTATTTCCTGATACATCAATTTCTTCGTCAGGAAGTGGGAATTGGTTTGCTTTAACAAATACGCTTGTTAGATGATCAATCCAGTTTAGGCGATCAAGCTGATAAAGTGGAACGGTTTCGACATGTTCTTCTCCAGCTATACCAGCTGCTCTGATCACTGTTACGGGATAGGTATCAGGATATACCTCCATTAATGCCAGTTTTGTTTCACTGGCAATATGCTGGGCATACATCTGTACCAGTAATGTGGCTGTATTCCTGTTTAAGCGTGTAGGTTTAAGATTGGCGGCATCCATAATAATGATGCCTTCAAGGGGGTCAATTTCTAATAAAGCATATATTGCTTCCAAAGAACTAAGGGCTGGAAATACTTTGATACTAATATTAGCTTCTTTTGCTTTTTTTAGCAGAATAAAAACAGATTTTTCAGCAACAACAGGGTTTCCTGGTACAGCATAAGTAATTTCCTTATTTTTTGCTGTTTCCAGTAAATCCTTTACTAACGTTTCATAAATATCTTCAAATGACTCTGATTTTTCATAAAGATAATCAAAAGATTGGTATTTTATCTTTTCTTTTTTTAGGTAATCAATTGTGGGATGAATTTCTGTTCTTAAATATAATTCTCTGTTTTTATCAGAAATAATATCAAGTGTCTCTTTAGTCAGGTGTTTTTCAGAGCCTGCTCCAAGCCCTACAATATAAATCATCAATTAACTCCATTATTTTTTTTTAATCTCCAGTAGGAAATTTTACACGTTTTTTAAAATGTCTGAATCAGGATTATATTAAAAATTGATGTAAATATTATATGTTATTATTTCTTATTGGATGTAATTTTTGTTTTTTGTGTGGGCTTATGATAATTAATGGTTTGGATGAAATAATAAACGAATCTGTAAAAATTGCCAAAATGAATCTTGATGTTCTTGAGGCAATTAAAAATAAATCTAAAGATTTGATGATTGAGGATCTTTTTGAAATTGCCAGGATTTTCTTTATCAGAAAAAATCCTAATAGTGGTATTTTTACAATAGAAGATTTTATTAAAGAAGATCCTGATGGATATTTTACTAAGGTTTTAAAAGGGTTTTGTGTTTCTCTGATTCAGATATCTGAATCGGAAATAAGTCGTGAAGAAAAAAAGATAATTTTTGATATTCTTGATAAAAGGGCTGGTAAAACATTACCGTAAATATATAATGTTTTCGATACTTTTAATTAACTAAATTAGCCCTTTATCTCTTAAATCTTTTAAAAGTTTCAGATTAAGATTTTTCATAACTATTGAATCATCTTCAGTCATTTCGTCTCTGTTTACTAATTCGTTCATTTTTTTATCCTTTCTTAAATTAACTTCCGTTCTTCATATTATTAGAATAAGCTTTTTGGAAAAATAAATGAATGGAGCAAAACTACCAATTTTAGATGGGCCTGAATTTGGATCTTATATAGGACCATATAGGCCTATCTGGATTAAAATGCTACCTGTAAGGACAGAACACTGTTCTGTCCTTACAGGTTACAGGTAAAGTCTGTTAAAATAACTTGAGTATATATTAAATTAGAAATGCAAATGAACAAATTATTCAAAACAATTTTCTTTACCTTTATCCTGATAATATTTTCTCTGCCAGTAAGTGCTAATCCAAGTGGGAGTGACTTTTTTGGCAGAAAAATAATGATGCCGGCCAAGCCAGTCCGAATATTATCATTAACTCCTGCAACTACAGAAATACTTTATTTGCTTGGCTTAGAAAAAAATATCATCGGGGTAACAAATGATTGTAATTACCCACCAGATGCTGCAAAAAAAAACAAAGTAGGAAAATTTGGCTCTATAGATCTTGAAAAAATAGTATCACTTAAACCTGATATTATTTTTGCTACCAGTGATATGAACAAACAGCTTGATGTCTTAAAAAATTATACAATTCCTGTAATTGCTTTAAATACCCCAAGTCTTATTTCAGTAATAAAAAATGTTGAATTGGTTGGCAAGCTTACTCATACTGAAAAACAGTCTGCTCTTTTAAAAGAACAATACTCAAAAAGAATTAAAAATGTCTCTGAAAAGGCAAAAAAAAGTAATCATCCCAATATTTTTTATTGTATTTGGCATGACCCATTAATTACAGCTGGTAAAAACAGCTTTATTGGAAATATGATTGATATTCTGGGGGCAAAAAATATTGCTGAGGATATAAATAGTTCCTATGCAAGGTATAGTACTGAATCACTGATTGCCAAAAATCCTGATTATATAATTATTCCTAAAACTACGTTTAAAAACATTAATTTTAATCTTATACCCTGGTCCAGGTTAAAAGCGGTAAAAAACAAAAAAGTATTTGTTGTTAATGAAGATACTTATCTTCGCCCTGCACCAAGAATTATTAATGCTCTGGAAGAATTACAGGAGTATTTAGCCAAATAAAACGTTGTAGTTGTAGGGATAGAACACTGTTCTGTCCCTACTTTAGTTTTGTTAGCTCCGAAAAAGTTTCAACGGAAATAGAATGCAATTTTTCTACCAGTTCATTTAAATTATCAAGCTTATTTTCTTTTGCATCAGATTCCAGCTTTTGGCAGATCTCACCCATATCATTTGCCCCAAGGTTAAGACATGAGCCTTTAAGTTTGTGAGCACTCTTATTTATAATGTCCAAATCTTGAGCTTTTGAAGCTTGATTAATGCTTTCTACTAATTCTTTTGCCTGGGTTAAAAAAAGATCTATCAACTCAATAAGAAAATCCTGATCGCCAACTTCCTTTAAGCCATCTATTACATCCATATCTATTATATTTGCCATAAAAGTTACTTCATTAAAAAAATAAATTATACCGGAGCACCTTTATGTGCCCATGTTGCAAAAGCCTCAGATAATCTCAGGCGTCTTTCAATAAAAGGTTTAGGATGGGTATAAACATATTGTAGAAAAGCTTTCAGATCATTCATTCCGGCATTTTCCAAAATCTCTTCCATTGGTCTGCTTACATATCTCCCTTTTGTTGGGGAAGGCAGGTTTTTTGCCAGTCTTGCACAATTATTTATTTCTTTTATACCTCTATCCAGTAATTCCTGTTCTTCCTCAACAGTAAAATCGGTTTTGTTTTCATCATAAAGCGTTGTATTTTTAATATTTAAAAAAACTATTCCTTTTTTTGCCAATTCACCAAAAACTATACCATCAAAAACTGCCGGGTATCTTCTTTGCATCGCCACAAGGGGATCTTCCTTTGGTTCTGGAACGGGTGCAGGCTGTTGCAACGAAGCTGTACCTGTTTTTTGTTTTGATGGTGATGATTGATATGAGGATTCCTGAAATGTATTTTTCTTTTTTGGTTTACTTGAGCCTGAAAGCCAGTTATTAAAATCATCAAGAGAATCATTAACCAAGTTGAGAAACAAATTACTAAATTTGCCAATATTTTTAACTGGTTCAACAAATACTAATAACAGTATCCTAAGCAGTAAATTATATCCTGCCAGGAAAAAGTTGGAAATTGCTGAACTTAACTGGTTTAAAAACCGGGAAAATACATTTTCTATTTCGGAAACAGCTTTGTTAATTTCTTTATTAAGGTGTTCAACCTGCGTATTTACTTCACTCTTGATATTACTACCAGACTTAGCTAGCTTGTCCGTTTTTTTTGCCAGTGAATTTGAGTAATTGGAATAATCTTTTAACTGAGCTGTTTTTTTCTGAGAATATTCTTGGGTTTGTGATTGTTGATTCTCTGTATTATTTGAAATTTCAGCCAGTTCTTCCCGGGCTTTTTTACTGACGGAAACAGAATCTCCCCAACCTGGATCCTTATATAAGGGCTGTTGAGTTTTCTTTCTGTTATCTGCCATAAATACTCATCTCCTGATAATTCATTATTTAATTATAGGATTTCTTACCACAACAAATCAATTTTAATTGATAAAATTAAAGGTCAACAAATCTAAATCAAAAAGACTTATTAAAGATAATAGCAGTTTAGTCGCCCAACTTGCTAATAAAAATTTAATAAATATACAAAAATTACAACTAATTATTATTCTTAATAATTAAGAAGTCAAAAGTCTTATTTCTGTAATGATATCGGTATCTTCACAAAATATAGCCATATTATTCCAAAACACATTTTTAGAATTCTGAAATCTTGGTGAACCATATAATTCTACTGCTTTTTCAATTGTATCCCCAATACCTAGTCCCCGTTTAGTCAGGCCTTTATATAAGCTGCCAAAGTTAAATTCTTCCACAATACCTTTGGAATTAAATTTTATTCTAAGGCTTATATCGCTATAAATAAATTCATGATTTGTTGAATTGGAATAATTAAAAGATTCACTATAGTTTTTCATAATCTGTTTTACTTCTTCCCGGGTCGTTTTATTGATGGTTATACCTACTGCCTTTCCATCATCTTCATTGATAGTAAGTTTTTCCGGTGTTGCAAAAGGTTCACTTTTACCAGCAAGATCTTTTAAGTGTTTGAGCTGTTCTTTAAATATTTCTTTAATGGATACATCATCCATTACTACTTCCTGTGTATTATTTTCACCTGCTGTTATCTGCTTTCTTTCTGGCTCTGACAATAATTTTCGTTCAGGAGCATCTTCAATTTGCTTTGTCTGTACTTTTTGGAAAAATGCTGAATCCCTGACTCTGATAGACGTGATACTATGATTATTATTACTAAAAAAAGCAATATTTTCCCATACAGCTCCTTTTATAGTACTTATTTTTGGTTTACCGTATACATCAAAAGCATTTTCCAGTGGATCATTAAGAGCAATTCCCGATTCTGTTTTACCTTTATAGAATCGCCCAAAATTCATTTCCTCTACAATTCCCAACTCATTAAATAAAATCATTAAGGATAGATCATCAATAGTAAACATTTGATTTTGAAGCTGAGCTTCAAGGTTTATACTGGTGTAAGATTTAATTGCTTCAACAACGTCTGCTTTATTACTTTTGCCAATAACTATACCCAAAGCAACACCAGATTCATAAATAGTTAACCTTTTTATCTCATCTGTTTCTCTGTTTATAGTTGCTAAAGCATTTTGCTGATCCAAAGCTCTTTCCAGATATTTTGGCCTTGCTCTGACAACTGCAGTACCTTTACCAGCTTCATTCTCCTCTATAGTCTCCAGACGTTTTTCGTCCTGTTTTTTAGCCATTTGAAGAAGAAGTTTACTAACCGGAGAGTTAATAGTAATTTCCGGTGGTTCCATCCACGGAACATCAGAAAACATCCCACTTTCCAGAGACATAATCAGGTTAAAAGCCTCCTGGCCTATCAGGTTATCACACTCAGCATGGATAATACTGCCATTTTTTATGTATATTAAACCTGCTTTATTAAGATAAGGGTCGAGTACCGAAATTAATTTATTTGTTTTAGATAAGGAAATTATCTGAATAAAATCTATCAGCTGAATATCCTGTATATTTCCGGAAAAACCTTTTTCAGTAAATAATTTATTTATAAAGATATCAAATTCTTTTAAATTTATTGGTTTTTCAAAATAATTAACGGCTCCCTTTTGATTGGCAAATTGCTTTATTTCATTAGAACCTACGGCAGTAATCATTATTACATCAGACTTTGGACTATTCTGTTTAATCCAGAGTAAAAATTCCAGCCCGTTAATTTCAGGCATATTAATATCGGTTATTACCAGCTCAAAATATTCTTTTCTTAAAATTTCTGCCCCTACTATTGCTGATTCTGCGGTTGTTATTGAAAACCCTTGCTTAGACAGATGCTTTTCCAGAATCATCAGGGTCATATGATCATCATCAACAACTAAGATCTTACCCTTACTGTGTTTTAAACTAATGTCTGAACTTCCTTCATCATTAAGTTTTGCACTTTTCAGCAAAAGATTGTCAGCTGGCTGATTAATTGTTGTTTTAGATGGTTCAGTCCAGGCCAGATCGGTAAAAATTCCATTTTTAATACCCATAATTTTTAAAAATGCATCTTCTCCGGTTAGGTTTTCAAATTCAGCATGGATTACATTTCCTTTGTCAAAATATATATAACCTGTTTTTTTTGTGTCAGGCCTTGTAATTGATATTAGTTTTTGAGCATTGGTAAAGGTAATCATTTTAATAAAGTCATAAAGATTAATATGAGAAATATTCCCAGAAAAACCTTTATTGACAATGTTTACTTCAATATAATCTTCCAGAACACTTATATTAACTGGTTTTTCCAGAAAAGTTAAAGCGCCTTTCTGCTCGGCAAATTCTTTTGTTTCTTTTGAACCAAAAGCTGTCATGATAATTACATGAGATTGAGGGCTATGCTTTTTGATCCATAAAAGGAAATCCAGACCACTAATTTCAGGCATATTAAGATCTGTCAGGACCAGATTAAATTTCTCGGTTTTTAAAATTTCGGCACCTTTAATTGCCGATGTGGTTGTTGTGACAGAATATCCCAGCTTTTTTAAAGATTTGCTTAAAACCAGAAGATTGATCTCTTCATCATCTACAACTAAAATTTTAATATCAGATTTTTTCATTTTAATAAAATAAAGCCTATAAAGAGAATTGAACGTTAAAAAAATTCTAACATATAAAAAAGAATTTGAATAAAAATTTATAAGAGTATAATTATAGTTTAGAAGATTTTTTTTTCAATGAAGAGGTGTTATGGGATTGGATTTAAAACCGTTTATCGAAAATATTAGTGAACAATTAAGGCATTTTGAAGGTATAAACAAGGTTTCTAAATTTTTTAAATATGCCACGCTGGTTGAGGCTGAAATAATTTCAATGTTGGCAAAAAGAGTTCAGGAAGTAACAGAAGATTTCGTAAAAAACAATACAAATGCTGAGTATGAGGAATCTCTTTCAAATTTCTTTGATGGTATTGAAAAAACCATTAAGGATTTTTCGCCACAAATTGAAAAGGTTACTGATTCTGTCAGCAAAATAAAGGATAATATTCTGGATTTTCCCAAGAAAAAAATTAGCTAAATTTTAATACCTAAGCCACAGATGGGCACAGATTTTCACAGATAAATTTTAAAAATTTTTTAAATTATCTGTCTTTCATACTTGAATACACCCCAAGTATGCTTCCGTTGGGCATCTGTGGCTAAAAAAATTGCCAGATATAGGACTAACAAATGACAGATAATTTTCTTAAGCTTGAAGAATTAACAACCAGCCAGCTTAATTCTCTTAACAGAGAAAAAACTATTTTTTGCCTTACTGTTTCACCTATTGAAAATCATGGCGAACATTTACCTTTGGGTATGGATATCCTTGAATCTGAAGCTATTCTTAAAGGAGTAGCAAATCGTTTTAAAGAAAGTTACATAGACTGGAATATTATAATCTGTCCGGTTATCCCGATGGCTTGTAACCTGATGCCTGGAACCGGCTCGATCAGTATCAGACAAAATATTATTCGTGATTATATTATAGATTTCTTTTCATCTTTGGCAAAAAGGGGATTTAAGTATGGCTTTGTTTCAGGTTTTCATGGAGGACCTAAGCATTTGGTAGCAGTGGATGAAGCAATTACATATATTAACAGGAAACATAATATGACTGTTGTTGCTCCATTTGGTTATTGTTTTACAAATGTTCAGGCAGACAAGTTAAAATTACCTAATAAAGAACTTTATGAGCTTTTTGACCAGAACAGAGGAGATATCCATGGTGGTATGCTGGAAACCTCATTTATGCTTCATTTGCGTCCTGATCTTGTCAAAGAGTACAAACATCTTGAAGAAATAAATATTTTTACGAAAAACCCATTAAAAAAAGCTAAAGCCTTAAAGAAAGCATTAAAGTATGGTTATCTTGGAAGCCCGGCTAAAGCAAACAAAGAAATTGGAAAGATGTTGCTTGATGATGCTGTAGAAATTATTTATGAAGAGCTATGCGCGTGTATTATAAATAACGGTAAAGTTAACAAAAGTGTTGATAGCTCAAAGATGTATTTAAAGACAGATTTTAAAAAAAATTTGTCTTTAGTGACAATAATTACCTTGATTACAAGTCTGGCTGGCTACTTATTATTTAAAAACCCTAAAATTTATGAATCATTATTTAAAAAGTCCTAAAGCGATAATTATTCTGGGATACCCCTTAGAACACAGCAGATCTCCTTTATTACATAATTTTGCTTTTAAATATCTAAATCTGGATTATGTATATTTTTCATTTCCGATTGAGCCTAGCGATTTAAGTAAATTAGACCATGATTTTTTAAAAATTTTACCTTTTGCCGGAGGAAATGTAACCATTCCCTATAAAGAGAAAATGTTTAATTTACTTGACAAATTTTCACCTGAGGCATTTCAGATTGGGGCTATTAATACTTTTTACAGAAAAGATGGCCTTCTTTGGGGTGATAATACTGATATGTACGGTTTTATTAAATCAGTAAACGGTTATGAAGAATCATTCTCTGATAAAACAGTTTTGCTTCTTGGTACGGGCGGTTCAGCAAAGGCTGTAGTGGCTGCACTGGCGCATTTAAATGTGAAAGAAATAATTGTTGTCAGCAGGTCTGTTGAATCTGCAAAATTATTTGTCCAAAACAGAAATCAGGTTTTACCTGGTGTTAACTGGACAATGCTTGATTATACTTCACTAATATCCTATAATCTGATTAGGGATATTTCGGTAGTAATTAATACTACTCCGGTTGGGATGTACGAAAATATATCGCCTTTACCGG
>CAYRDV010000058.1:0-21589 GCA_964422885.1 uncultured Candidatus Sericytochromatia bacterium | reverse complement strand
CCCTTTTTTCTTCCAACTTTTGCTGCCTGTAGAAAGAGTAATTTCCACCATATTAAAGGTATTTGGTTTTACATCTACCGTATTTTCACCTTTTGCAAGTATTTTATTATCTTTATCTAAGGAAGTTGCTGTTACTTTTTTATTGCCAATCGGAATATTATTTACTATTTTACTAGATTCTTCTTTTGTCATATTAAATTTAAGAGGCTCTGGCAAACCTTCACCAGTAATTTCAACTGAAATTATGTTAGTATCTGTTGGTATTTGTTTTATTGTAAAATTTCCATTAGGAAACCTTACAGAAGTCATGATATATCCATACTTACCAGTATTATCAAACACTGAACAATCATACAACCCAGCCATAGGAAGGCTGCATAGTAATATCAACAATAACTTTTTCTTCATACTTAACTTCTTTAATAAAATAAAATCTTATTATTTTTCATAATCATTTAACCTGGATACATAGAAACGGTTAATGCCCCCATTCCTGTTCCATTATTTGGAGTAATCTGAGTATCTATCTGCGGAGATATACCATGTTGAAGCTGAACAGATACATTTAACTGATTTCCTTCATTCGAAAAGCTTAAATTTCCAGCGGAATCAACAGATACACTATTTCCAGAAATGGCCCATCTTTTATCAGAAGAACTAAGTTCAGGCTGTGGCTGAGTAATGTTATTACCGCTTCCGCTTAAGGAGTCGAAGGCTGCAACAGCCGCAAAATAGGGACCGCCGGCAGGAACATTTAAAAATGTTACAGTTGTTGAACCTTCTCCTTTGCTAACTGTTTGTGTAATTCCGGTTGTAAAAGGATTTAGGGTATTTGTTGTCAAATATGCTGTATAAGACAAAACATCATTTTGGGTTTTATTGGCCTGGCCGCTTGAGGATGCTTTGGTACTGAAGTTTCTTGTATTAATATTTAGTTTTATTTTGGCTGTATTAGCTGTTTGATTTTTTTGAAAAACAGGTTCTTTGTCTTTTTTGATAATTTCAGTGTTTACAGAGTTTATTGTACATGACAGCAAACAGGTAAGCAGTGGTGGAAACACTGATATCATTAATATTTTTTTATCTACCATAATTTTCTTTAAATACAACAAAAAAATAATAATTTCCCATAAGGTGGGCCTCCTGATAGTTTATTAAGCAAAACTAACAAAATCAACCTATAGTCATATTACTTAAAACAATCCTAGATTGCATCAAAAGAGCCAATAGTTCCATTTACTACATTAATTGTAGTATCAATTGAAGGGCCTGTCCCATCCTGCAACATTAAGGTTACTGGTAATACTTTTCCTGCTGGTGATAAGGTAAAATCATTGTTTACAGTAACAGAATCCGAAACTGAGACTGCTACCTGTTGATCGCCATCATTTGCATATGAAATGATCTTTGTAATATTTGTACCCATGCCATTTGCTACAGTGTCATTATGAGCTGATACAACCGCAAAATATGGGCCTCCTACCGGAACATTGGTAAAAGTAATTACCTGGGTTGAACCTGAGTTTGTGTCTCTATCCAGGTCAAATCCACTGGATAACATACTAGAAACAGGCGAATCAGGGTTTGTACATAAATCAACTTTAAATGATTTTACCTGTGCTAGTGTGGCAACTGTCCCATTCTGACTGGTTTTGGTTTTAAAACCTTCATTTGGGCCTTTTATGGAAATAGAAAAACTGGCTCCGGTAATGATTCCTTTATTTGCTCCTTTAAGATCGACAACATAGGCTTTGTTTTTGGGAGTAAATTTATTTAATTTTATGATCTCAGTTTCTTGATTATTATTTGCTGTAAATGCAGTTGAACCACATGATGATAAGATTGATACACTCAAAATTGATAGAAATGCTGGAATTAGGTTCCTGTTATTTGACACACATGCTCTCCTAAACTATCAAAAATAGACAAAATTAAAAATTCAAACTTTGATTATTCTAAAAGATTTTACCATTGATATAATAAAGACCCTATACTTTTGTATATTATTTTGACACAATAACCCGGTTAAAGCAATGTTATAAATCACGAATTTCTTTAAGAAGTGAGACGTGAGGAGGAAGTGAGGTCAGACAGCTAAAGCTGTCTTAGTGAGGGGGAAGGAAGATAAAATAATTTTTTTTTTCACTTCTTTACTTCTCCCTCACAGGCAAGCTTGCTTGCCACCTCACTTAACAAACGAAGTTTGTGACCTCACTTCTCCCTCACTTTTCTAGACAGGGAAAAGCTCGTTTTGTGCTTTTTCACCTCTGTTTATTATTTCCTGCTTATTTTCTTCATTTATTTCTAAATACCCAAGTGCTTTGTAGAAATCAGCATTATAGCTTCTGGTCTTAACTACAACTGGCATTGGTACTGCATAACCTAGAATCAGTGCCTGCTGCTTGGGATCCATCTGAGAAAGTACCGTTTTAAGGGTATTACCACCGCTAACTCCGGTAAAAACAGCATCAATATCTTTATCATCATTTAATAATGCTGTAACTCTTGTTCCTATCTGCGATAAAATCTCATTATCAATTCCTGAAGGCCTTTGATCCACTATCAGAAGGGTTACAAAATATTTTCTCATTTCTCTGGCAATTGTGCCGAAAATAGTTTGTTTGGCAACAGAAGGCTCCAGAAATTTATGTGCTTCTTCAATGGTAATCATTAATTTTCTTGGAGGTTGCTTATTTATTGGATCTGCATTATATGCCTCAGAAACCTCCACATATTTTTTGTGAATTCTCCGGGTAATAATATTTGTTGCCAGCATATAGCTTAATAAATTGTTTTGTGAACCAAATTCCAGAATGACATGTTTTCCTGATTCAAGATAACGGATTATGGCACTGATGGAATCAGTGACAACTACCGATTTTACATATTTAAGCTCTTCAACTTTCATCAACTTTCTTTGTAAAGCTTTCAACGCTCCGCCATGTCCCTTGCCCTGTTCTACAAACTCGTCAATTTCATAGGAAGACATATTTATAAAGGTTTTTAACCAGTGTTTGCCAAGAGCTTCTCTTAAAATGATGGCGGATTCGATACTTGCTTCGGACAGATTTAATTCATTTTTTAACAGGGCCAGATCCTCAACTTCAATCTGATCAAGAGAGATAAACATTTCATGGGCATCGGAGATTCCTCTCCTTCTGGTAGAATCCTCATCCAGAGTAAAAACAACTACTTCTGAATTAAATAACTGTTTAAGCCCTTTAACTGTAACTTCCCCTTTATTTTCACTTCTTGCCTGCCAGCCATACTCATTATGCATATCAAAAATAAGGTTAACCGCCGCTTTTTTATGAATAACTCCGCAAAGTACCAATCTTGTAAGAAAAGATTTACCGGTGCCTGATTTACCAAATATTCCATTGCTTCTTTCAATAAATCTATCTAAATCAAGACAGACTGGGATATCCATATCAAGCGGCTGACCAATATTAAACATTTTTTTATCCGGGTTATCTTCAGCGCCAAAGACTATTTTAAAGTCTTGCTCAGAAGCATCAAGAACATTGGAAAAGTGAGTCGGAATAGTTTTAACTGGTCTTAGCTCTTCCTGGCTTGACTCGGAATTTCGTTCAATCATCAGCATCGGTTGTAATTTTACTGTGCCAAAAGTGCCTGTGCCGCTCAATATTTCCGACATAAAATCATCATCTCTGGGAGGATCAAGGAGGATTTTCGGGTTTGAAGTACCCAGGCTGACATCTGTCAGCATAGAAAAGAAACGGTTCTGTTTACCTTCAATGACAACAAATTTACCTACTCTTACTTCTTCAACAGAGTAGCCTGGACTTAATCTCATTTCCAGACCAGCTGAAAGTGAGCCCTGAGTGATTACACCTAAATGTTTCTTGTTCAGCTTCGTAACCCCTTTAAATACAAGTACATTTATTCCACATTTTTAAAATGATTATAACACGAAAGTGCCAAATACATTGAGATTCCTTTAAATTATAAATAAACTTTATTTAATTTTATGTGATATAAATTGGTTTTTGGGTTATTTATAAATAGGATTTTCTTTTAAAATGAAGTAAAATACTTAAAAATTTTCTTTTAGTTTAAATTGTAAATAATGAGCAATATACTGGAAATAAACAACCTATCTAAAAGATATGGCAAAATACAGGCTGTAAATAACTTATCCCTGACTGTTGAACCGGGAAATATTTACGGCATCCTTGGCCCAAATGGCAGTGGAAAAACCACAACTTTAGGGATTATCCTTGGTGTAATCAGGGCAAACAGCGGAAATTTTAAATGGTTTGGTGAAAATCCCAGACCTCAAAGCCGTAAAAGAATCGGAGCGATTCTTGAAACTCCTAATTTTTATACCTATTTATCTGCTTATAAAAATTTAAAAATTGTTGCTGATATCAAAGAAATTGGTTATGACAGGATAGAGCCTGTTTTGAAATTAGTTAATCTGTACGAACGAAGAAATGATCCGATGAGCAATTATTCACTTGGGATGAAACAACGTCTTGCTTTGGCTTCATCTCTGGTTGCTGATCCGGAAGTTCTTGTTCTGGATGAACCGACTAATGGTCTTGATCCCCAGGGAATTGCCGATGTCAGAGAGGTAATTCAGAAAACGGCAAAAGAAGGAAAAACAATAATTATTGCCAGTCATATACTGGATGAAATCGAAAAAATATGTACGCATGTTGCTGTCATAAAAAAAGGAAATCTGTTGGCATCAGGTAATATTCATGATGTTTTAAGTAAAGATGACAAAATAGAGGTGGCCGCAGATGATTTAAATATGCTGGAAAATATCCTGAAAGATTTTAAAGGGGTAAAAAATATAGTTAGGGCCGGAAAAAAGGTTGTGTTATCTGTAGATAGTTCAGTTGAGCCAACGGAACTAAATCAGTTTTTATTTGAAAATAAAATCATCCTTTCGCACCTTTCTGTATCCAGAAAAAGTTTAGAATCGACATTTTTAGAGTTAACAGCAGAATAATATGAATAAATTACTAAAAATAGAATTACAAAAAATCTTTGGTTATAAAACATTCTGGGCTTGTGCAGTATTATATGCTGTTTTATTGCCGCTTTTATTCACCAGTGCTGGAAAAATGAATATCAAAGTCGATGCAAAAGAGATGCTATTAAAATGGATCTATAATTTTCCTGATTTATGGCATAATCTTACCTATTTAGCCAGTTGGTTTAATATTTTACTCTACTTACTAATAATAATTTTAGTTACCAATGAATATATGTTTAAAACTATTCGCCAGAATCTTATTGATGGTTTAAGCAAATTTGAAGTAATTTTAGGAAAGTTATTTGTGGTATTTTTACTTACAATAGTAAGCTCCGTTTTTCTGATAATTTTAGGCCTTGGTACTGGTCTTGCTTTTGCTGATTCAATGTCTTCTGATTTGGTTTTAAAAAAATCTGTCTTTTTAGGAGCTTATTTTATTCAGACTTTTGGATATATGACTTTTGCTCTTTTTATCGGTACTCTTTTTAAAAGACAGGGTATTGCAATAATTTTCTTTTTACTTTATTCAATTATGATTGAAAGCATAATAGGTTTGAGCCTTCCTGATAATATTGCCAATTACTTACCTTTAGAAACTTTTTCCAGGTTAATCCAGAATCCTTTCGCTGATAAGATCGGGATGACTATTCCCCAATTTCCTGAAACAAAATATCTTATTTTATCTGTTGTTTATACTTTTATTTTTTCTGGTTTATCTTTGCTTGTTTTAGAAAAAAGCGATATTTAAATTTAGCGGAAGTGTGTGGGAATCGAACCCACCATGGCCTGTCTGACAGTCCGGGCATGATTTTGAAGATCAGCAGATCCACCAGGATCTATTCACTTCCAGGCATAAGGATAACATAAATTAGTGAGAGGCTAAAAACAATGTAATGGTTATAAATAGCTTATTTAGTTTGTTTCATAATATTTTGTCGTATAATTAATAGTATAAAAAGACTTAGTTTTACGGGAGATAATATGCTTACAGCTTTTGAAAAATCCTATGAAAAGACTGTTGCTGTAGATGTAGACTTTAATCAACAAGTTTTAACCATCCTAAAAACAGTGGTTATTGAGCAAGCTGATGCTTTACCTGAGATAGAAAAGGGAGAAATTTCCACTAAAATATCTTCTTTTTTAACTAATGAATTAGAAAAAGAAGATATTAGTATTGAGAACCCCCAAGAATTATCACTATTTTTGATTAAACACTTTGCTTTAATTAAACCATTGCTTGCTATATGCCATCACGCAAGAAATCAGATGGGAGAAAAAGCTAATTTACGTTTGAAACTTGATATTGAACATTATGATGAATCACATTATTCTCATCCAGTTCTGTACATAAAAACAGATATAATGACCCGTGAAGTTAGGCAAAAAATCAGGGAATTGGATATAGAATTCAGCGAACCTTTTATGGATGAAGGGGTTTCTTTTGGATGTAGACCTGACATATTATAATTTTTGAATTAATCCTATGCCTTTTAATTGGAATGATTTTATAGATATTGCCCAAGATATTGAAAACAAGGATTATATGTCTACCACAGAAAATGGGCGATATATTGAAGCTTACCAGCGAATTATGGTTGTAAATCTATATTATGCCGTTTTTAACCTTTCCCTTGAGGCAGTAAAAAAAATATCTTACCTACTTTCAGATCCTGAGTATGAGTTTTTTCATAATGAAAGTTCTGTACATGGTGATGTTAGAAGATATATTGGTAAACTCTCCAGACTTTACAGGAAAAATAAAGAAGCACGGATTGCATTAAATAAACTTCCTGAAGATTTGGCCAGTTTGCATGAATTGAGAAAATCCTGTCATTATCAGGATACAGTCAATAATTTATATACTGTTTGTGAAGATGCAATGGATTTAGCTGTAAGCATTCAGAGAAGGTTATCAAAAGTAACTATTATGATTAATGAAGAAGAAATAAGCAGCTAAGCCAGTACTTTTCGCTAAGTTATTACTGCTCTAAAAATCATTCCAACTGGAAAACAATGTCAGGATTATAGTACATTGGTTCAAACCTTTTATTTTCAATAAAAACTGATTCCTGGCAGGTCCAGCTTAAGACCTGTTTTTTGTCATTAGGATTAAATTCCTGCCAGGTCTTATCACTTTTTTTAGCATAAATTGAAATTGCATCAACGGCATTATCACTAATAACTGAAAAAGGCTCACCTGTACCAAGGCGGATAAATGTCAGTGCATTTGAATCTATTGAAGTTTCTAGCGGAATCCAGTTACGCTCCTTTACCCGGAAGGTATTTCCCTGTGATTTAAAAACTAGCTTTGCTTTGGAAAAATTTTCAGAAATATAATCACATATATTAGGTTCTTTTGTAGTGATTTTTTCCGGTTTTTCCAATGAATAGACTTCCAGGTGATAAATAGGCTCAGTATTAATCAGGGTTAACAGTTCTTCCCTGGGTTTATCCATTTCTTTGAATTCAACTGGTTTTACACCAAATGCTTTTAAATATCTGGTTTTTGCATTTAGAAAGAAAATAGCCCCACTTGGAGCATCAGAACCCCAAAAATTAAGATTATCCCCTACAATCATCAGGTCTGTACTGTTATCGCTGATTTGTCTTTCAAACTTATCATTATCCGGCTCATTTTTTACGGCAAACGTACAGGAGCATAGAAAGATGAGAAATGTTAACAGTAATTTTTTTTTCATAATTGTATAATAACAATTTTGTGATATTTATTCATTGATTTTATTCTCTGTATTTATTAGTATTTAATAATTAGAGTTATTGGATAAAAGTTTGTCTGCTGATACTTTAAAGTAAAGAAGTGAACTTTTATTACCTGGAATTATCCAATGGAAAATACGAAAAATTATGGTAATGTAAATTTATATCAGAATGCTCCGGTAAGCGAAAAATTTTTACAGCTTGCAAACCATTCTGTTATGAAATACAAAGATGTCAGTTTAAATAAAGAAAATCTGGAAAAGCCTTCAGCGGCTCCATCTCTGTATAACTTTGAAAAAAAGAGTTTAACCGATAAAAAAACTTTGCCACCAAGAAAACCTTCAGATGAACAAAAGATTCAAAATAGCCATATTACTCAGAAAAAGGTTTTACCTTCTTTTCCTTCTAAGAACCAGTATGAAAAATTGCATCAGAATGCTCAGGTAAGTGATAAATTTTTACAGGTTGCATCAGTTACTATAATGAATTATCAGGAAAGAGAAGCAAAAGCCAAAAAAGGCCCTTTTCTTACCCGTAAGGCCAAGGAGAGAATTAAGCAGTTAATTTATCTGGTCTTATTAATTGCATTTTTTCAAAGTTCTTATGCAAAACCTTTAAAATACATGCTGAAAATTTTACCGGGAAAAATAAATTATGCCGCTAATTTTATTCAGGTTCAGCAATGTGAAGTGGAAATTCTTGCTATTGGTAAAGCTATTATTTCTTATCAACATTCTCGTCATTCATATCCTGAAAACCTTGAGGAGTTTATCAGAGGCTCCTTAAGTAGTAATACTAAAAAATTTGGTAAAGATCCCTGGGGTGGTAATTATTCTCTTATGACTTTTAATGATGGATTTAAAGTTGTCAGTTACGGCCCAGATAAAAAAAATGGAACTGGTGATGAAATTTTTAATACCTTTAGCCTGAAATTTAGTAGCCCAGGTGACAGTATAAATAACAATTAAATACTTATGGTTTCTGTCATTCCCGTGAAGACGGGAATCTACTACCAATAACCAAGTTTCAGAAAATAATGTTTATCAAATTAAAATTCATACAAAAACAATAATTATTAACTGGCGTTTTTAATTGTGGATTCCGCATCAAGTGCGGAATGACATTATCCTAGGCAGAAGCGTGAGACAAGGCATTGCCTTGTCATTACAAATGTTTCTGTGTCGAAGCTAATAGATAAAAACAAGGCCACCTATTGATAACCCGGCAGCAGTACCGGCAATGCAAACTTTAGCTCCACGTTTTATCCGTCCTTCTTCGATAGCATCATGTAAAGCCATTGGAATTGAAGCGGCAATACAGTTTCCATGTGTCAGTAAATTGTTCATTATTTGATTGTCAGTAAGCCTAAATGCTGTTTTTGCCATATCAAGACCAGCTTTACTTGCCTGATGAGGAACTAATAAATCAAGTTCTCTCATCGTAAAATCAACCTCACTGAATAATTCTCGGAAAAAGCCTGGTAACTTATCAAAAGCCATTTCCAGAATTGCCATACCCTTCATCGTAAAGGTAAAATCTTCATCTTTTCTATCCGGTGAGTTGGGATGGACAATATTTCCACCACCTTTAACATAGGTAAAAAAAGCTCCGCTGGAATATGTTTTCATTTCTGCTGCAATTATTTTCGAACCCTCTTCCGGTGTTGATTTTGATATGATTGCAGCCGCAGCTCCGTCACCAAGAAGGGTAGCACTTTCTCTTTCATTATAATTTAAAGATCTGGACGCAATCTCACTGGTTACAATTGCCACATTTTTGTATTTTCCAGCTTCAATCAGGTAACTGACAATATCAAGAGCTGTTACAAAACTAAGGCATGTTGAATCAATATCCCAGCATGGTGTTCCTGATTCTTCATACCCCATTTCCTTTTGAATCAGGCAGGCATTATATGGAATGGGGTGATCGTAAGAACCGGATGCTCCAACAATTGCATCCAAATCTTCATACTCCATATTAGCTGCTTTAAGAGCTTTTTCCAAAGCACGTGCACCCATATAAGAACAGGTTTCCTTATCAGAAACAAAATGGCGCTCACGTACACCAGATTTACTTTCTGCCCATCCCGGCTCAAGACCCATTTTTTTTTCTATTTCTTCTGAAGTCACAACACGTTCGGGAAGGTATTTTCCCATACCTGCAATTTTTACATGATTCTCCATAATTAAACCTTTTGCCAACTTTATCCTGAGATAATTTTTTAACTACAATATATCAAAGTTTTGCTGCACAAATTATTAATATTTGTTAGATTTTATCCTATCAGGCTCCGGCAAACTGTGGGCCATATAACTCTTGAAGACCTGTTATAACAGCTTTTTCAGTACCTACATATTCAACAATAATATTTCCCTTTTTATAAAAATGAGGGGTAGAAATCCAGCCGATACTTCCGCTGTCACCAATATATTTTGCCTGGGAATCAACTTTTCGTGCTTCCTGCTCTGCCTGAGCAAGATCTTTAAACTCAAAAATATATATTTTCTCCAGACTATTCAGATATATTGCCTGACCCAGTACAGGAAAATAATATAATTTTTCTTTATTAGAAATTTCTACCCCGAAACGCTTCTTTTTAAAATATTCAACAAAACTGTTAATTTCCTGGGAATACTGATTTGCTGCTGAAGCTGAAGGTGTTGGTTTAGTTACTTTTGTAACCTCAGGGCTTTGACAGCCTGATAAAAGCATGAAAGCTGAAACAAATACTGTTCTCAAAAAAACTATACTCATAAAATAATTTTTTCCCTTTTAAAGTTGGTAAAATTCAGGAATATTATATATTTTATCTTAATTAGAGTATATTTGTAACTAAAGCTAAAAAGCTCCGCTTTTCAGAAGAACTTCAATTTTACTTATTTCATTCATCAGGTTTTCTACAGTAAAAGGTTTTTGTAAAAATCCATTGACCAGAGGTCTCAAATTTTCAGGTAATTCTTTTAGGCTTATTGAACCACTCATCGCAATTATTTTTATATTTGGGAAAGTCTCTCGTAAAACAGGAATATTATAATTAAAATCTGTTTCTGATAACTGCATATCCAAAATAACCAGCTTTAAATCCTCTTTTTGTTGATGGATAATTCCCAAAGCTTCATTTATATTTTCAGCAACTATCGCACCATAATTATGTATGGTAAGAATTTCTTTACATAAATTTCTAATAGTAATTTCATCATCTATTACTAATATCAGAAACTTGCTTTTCATTGATTAGCCCCATAATTCAATATCAGACAGGTTTTTCTTATGGAAAAATTTTTTACGCAGTGTAGCATAGAAAAAATATTTAATATGTAAATTTATTATAAGAATATGTTAAGAAAAAATTAATGAATCTGATATCCCTTTTTGTTATTTTTACTTTAAATTACTTTACCTAATTATTACTAAAATTTAACCAGTCATTTAGAAAGTAAAATCAAAATATGACTATAAATCCCCTAAAGGGGCCCCTGTTAGTTTTAACCCCGAAGCAGAGCTTCGAGGTATTCTTAAAACTAATAAAAACCTCAGGAATACTGATTAAGCTTAAGGAGTTAGTGCTGAGTGGTTCAAATCTTAGATGTTAAACCTTCTATTCTTCCAAATGATATAAAGCCAACTGAAGAAAAAAAGCCCCCAAAAAAGAATGATGAAACTGTTATCAACAGAGAAATTACCATAAATATTAAAGAAGAAATAAAATTAACTGGTGATGTTGCAAAAACTGGTTCAGTACCTTTACCTATTTTTAATTTTAATCAGATGCCCGATTTCAATCCTCAAAAAATAATTGATGCAAAAGCCTCTATTGAAAATATAGTCAAAATTCGGAATAGTAGTGATCTGAGCAGTCTGGTAAAAGAAGCAGGTAAGTTTACCAAATCCCTGGAAGGAATGCCTTCAGAGCACCTGTTAGCTATAGCGGAACACATTGGGGATTTGCTGCAGAATACTGATGGTAATGATGATACTTTAGGAGAATTACAAAGAGCTGTTTTTGATAGACTGAAACCTTCTGTTAAAGTAACATATATTCCGGTGATACCAACTGTTCCTGATATGCCTAAACCAGCAGATGAAAAGGGAAATGAGAAAACGGAAGTTTCTCAGGAAGATCTTGATTGGGCGTTAAATATGCAGGAAAAGATAAAATCAGGATATAAGCCAACAGAGCTGGAAAAAGTGAAATATGATGATATTTTTAAACGTTACAAGCAGGATGAAGAAGTGAGGCGGTAAACAGTAGGGAACAGTCGCTGTTCCCTACTGTTTACTACACTACCTGTGAGGAAGAAGTAAAGAGGTGAAAAGAAGTTTATTTTATTTCTCGCTCACTGAACGGAGTGACCTCACTAATAAACGAAGTTTATGACCTCACCTCTCACTTCCTCCTCACTAAGACCGCTAAAGCGGTCTGGCCTCACTTTTACTTACTTGGTTTTGCGACCCAGGCCCCAGCTAATCCGGCTGCTGCCCCTGCGCCTATCAATAGGGCTGTTGTAGTACCAAAATCTCCGCCTTTGATACCTAAATATGCACCAAAAGCACCTCCAGCGACAGCTCCTGTAACAGAACCAATAAGTTTACTATCAGTAAAATTAGCGGTCGCAGCGCCAACAATTGCTCCGGGAATAGCAGCCATTGCACCGGAAAGAACAGCAAGTGTACCGATTTCTCCTGCCACAGGAAGCCCTTCTTTAGCTAATAAAGCAGTTGCAGTCGCAGTTATTGCTACAGCAGCTCCGCCACCAATACCACCAACTAAAGCGCCAGCCATAGCTCCCTTAAATGTTGGTTCAATGCCCCTTTTTACATTAAAAGTAATTTGATCTTTAGATAATGAAACAGCTTTTACTTCTTTGGTTTCTGAAGTAACTGGTTTCTTAACGATTATATTTTGCTCTTTAAGCTGAGCCGCACTTACACCTGAATTTAAACTAACTTCTGCCATAACTCTTCTCCATAACTAAATTTATACTCTACTTATAGGTACTATAAAGGTTGACTTTCTTAAGATAAGGTTATAACAAGATAAACTTTTATTTAAAACAACATTATTCATTAACCTTTTCGATTTTTTATTCATCAAGGGTTGCAAAACAATTCTTAACATGATACATTTCTTTACGATTTAACAATATATTGATATCTACAAGTACAGCTTTTAAATTTCTAAAATTGTAGGGAAGAGGTTCAAGTAATGGAAAATACAAACTATCTTTTTAGCTTAAAAATTGATCAGACCGAATTTACGGTTGGCGGAGATAAAGATTTTGTTGAGTCTTATCTTGACAAATGGTTAGTCCTTTTTAAAGATAAGCTGCCTGATTCATTACTTCCTAAACAGGAACAAGGCTATCAGGACTCAAGGCCACAACCCACAAGGCACACTAAAACATCACTACCGGAATTTATAAAGCTAAAAGGGCCAAAAAACTACAATGATCTGGCACTTACAGTATTCTTCTATTATGAAAGATATGAGGGCCTTGAAAATATAGGTGTGGGTGTACCACAGGTTTCAGACTTTATAAATAAACTACCAAACCATCCCTCAGAAGATGAAATTACCAAAGTAATCACTCAGCTAATCCAGGACAGATTCATACAGCCTGTACCGGGTACAGAACATAATCCTAAATATCAGGTCACTTTTTCCGGTGAACAATGTGTAAAACAGGGATTCAGCGAAGAATAAAAGAACTTCTCAGTTAGCATTATCTTTATGTTGATTATCAGTTAAAATTTTTTATAATTAAAAGGAATTAAAACTATGAAACTTTATGATTTAAACCCCTCGTTCAATAGTCGAAAAGTAAGAGCTGTTGCCGCAGAACTTGGCCTTGATCTGGAAATCCATCAGGTAGATTTTATGAAGGGAGAGCATAAACAGCCTGATTTTCTGGCAAAAAATCCTAATGGAAAAATGCCGGTTTTAGAAGATGGTGATTTTGTTTTATGGGAATCTAATGCAATTCTCAGTTATCTTACCGATATTAATCCTGAAGCAACAATTTCCCCTAATACATCCCGCCTGAAAGCAGAAATTAACCGTTGGTTATTCTGGGATGCCTGTAATTTAAATAAAGCTGTTTCCACCCTGTTTTTTGAAATAATATTAAAGCCAATGTTTGGAGCAGGGCAGGCAGATCAAAATAAAGTAGAATCAACGAGGAAAGATTTATATAATCTTGCTGGTATTCTTAATAATCATTTGGCAAACAGGGAATATGTAGCAGGCCCTCTTAGCGTTGCGGATTTTTCTCTGGCTGCTGATTTGGCTGTTCGTGAGCATATTGGCTTAAATGATACAGATTATCCAAATCTTAAAAGCTGGCTTGAGCGTGTAGAAGCTCGTGATAGCTGGAAAAAGTCAGAACCAACCTGGATGCCTCCAAAACCTTAATTTTTTTAGCCACAGATGAACACAGGGCAAATAATTATAATAAGTTCTTATCTGTGAACATTCGTGTTAATCTGTGGCAAACTTTATTCTTCTTTAAAAGCATTGAGTAATTCAACATCTTTTATATATTCACTAATTTGTTCCTGGGCCCAATTTTCACGAAATTCCTCATCCCATTTCATTAAATCTTTTAAAGTATGGCTTATCAGCTCCGTAATTTCATTAACAGCATTTAATCCCTGATTTTTATCTTTTAGGATAATTCTGTTTCTTCTTTGCATAAAATCTTTTACAGTTAAAGACATTTCATAAAAAACAGAATAAAGAATTTCAGCTTTGAAACATTTTGCATCTCTGCTTAGATTATTAATTTCCTCTTTCAAGTCAGGGGAAATATTCATTATTTCAAATACTTTTAAATATTCAGTACCATATTTATTAATCAATTTTCTGATAATCGGCTTATCTGTAATGGTATATTTTTTTGTTTCTTTTTCCAGATATTTATTTAAATCAAAATTTTCATCCCAACTGCATAAATTAGGAAAGTGAGATAAATTAGTGCCATATTTTTTAAACTCTTCTTTTTTTAGCAGGTAATCTACAATACCTTTTGACATTGCCATATAAGTTGTTAGTTTTCCACCGGCAATACATACTATTCCTGAATCCGTTTCAAAAATTTCATGTTCCCTGGAGATATCAGATTCTGAAATTTTTTCACCTTCAGGTGGTGCAATAAGAGGTCTCCAGCCACCATAAGAACTGATGATACTATCGTTATCCATCTTTGCATCAGGAAAATAATGATTTACCGTTTCCAGAAGGTAGTTTATTTCCTCTTTATTAGCATGGTTATCGCTTTCAAGATAACTGAAATCTCCGTTTTTACTCTGGTTTTCAGTATCAGTCGTACCAATAATAGAGTAATCCTGATAAGGTATAACAAACACCCATCTAACCGGAGGCTTTGGTGTTTTTAACAATAGGGCGTTTCCGTTTGTAAGCCTGGGAACTACAATATGTATCCCTTTTGTTGGTTTTAACTTATTTTTATAATCATTATTATCGGCCTTATTTACAGCATCAACCCATGGTCCGGCGGCATTTAAGATCATATCGGCCTTTATTTTAAATTCTTCACCAGTTGAAAGATCTTTAGCAATAGCAGTTTTTGCTTTACCATGAATATCTTTTTCAAAACCAATAATTTTAATGTAATTGGCAATAGTTACGCCTTTTCTGGCAGCTGTTTTTATTGTCTCCAGAGTCAGGCGGGCATCGTCACAGTTACCATCAAAATATTGAATTCCTCCTTTAAGACCATCACTCCTTATTTCAGGCTCATACTTTATTATTCCTTTGCCGGTTAAAAGCCTATGGATTTTTGTAACCATATTTCTTGAGGCAAAAGATAACAAGTCATACATTGAAACACCCAGATTAAGAATAAAGACCGTTTCTTTATAACCTTTATAAACGGGGGCAATAAAAGATAAAGGTTTAGCAATATGAGGAATCCTTTTAAATAATTGATTTCTGTCTTTTAGTGATTCAAAAACGAGCTTTATTTTAAAATGTTCAAGGTATCTTAGTCCGCCATGTAAAAGCTTTGATGATTTACTGCTGGTTCCGCTGGCATAGTCATTCATCTCAACCAAAGCTGTTTTAAGCCCTCTGGTAACAGCTTCACATGCTGTTCCCGCACCAGTAATGCCACCGCCTATAATTAATAGCTCAAAGATTTCTGATTTCAGCTTTTTAATGTTCTTTTGCCTGGATCTTGATGAAAACTCATTCTCCATTAATATTTCAGAATCTTTTTCTACTTCCATATCTTAATTTTCGTTTTTTGGCTCCAAATTAATTTTATTCTCTTTATCTTCCAGATCATTTTCTTTTTTCAATTCATCAATTTCTTTATGCAATGTATTAATATAAAGCATTGAATTAGCCATTGCCAGAGAAGCAATAAAAAATGTAACAAAAGCAACAAAACCATGAAAAATCGGATCTGCTGACTTATGGGTAATTGTATCAAGCCCTGTATATAATGCACCAAGGAGAGCAAATGTCGTAAATAAATTCAGTAGTGATGTAAATTTTCTCATTTTTCTATTTTAAATGTTTATACTCATAGATAATTTTAATATCTTTTTTGAATAGATAACAAATCTGAATTTAAAGTTTAATGAACAAGAGTATTAAAATTTTGTTTACTAGAAAAAATTATGGGTATATAATGAATAGATCAAAATTTCTTTGAAACTAAAAATGAGGATATATGAAAAAATTACTATCAGCTACCCTGGCTTCATTAATGTCACTGAGCCTGATTACAGGTTGTGCGACACAGCAACCTTTAAACCTTGACCCTGGTATCGTAGCAAATACAAATAATACTGCTGTTTCTGCGATTGATAATAAATATATTATTACAGCCCAGGCTTTACTTGATAAAGTGGTTAAAACCCCAAAACCTGAAGACAGAGAAAAAATTAAAAAAGATTTTGAAAGAGAATTAAAAACCCTTAACAGATATGCGATTCAAGGTTTGCTCAAGTATGGGGTAAAAGTTCTTCAGGATAATCTTCCTGCTGGGCATGATATAAAGGAATCACCTGCTTTACCACTTCTTTATTCATTACTTAACAGATTAATGGATATTTATACTAATCTTTTTGATAGTGTTCACCAAATATTTGATATTGCTCTTGAAGAAGATCAGCAAAAAATTGAAGCTGAGATTGCAGCCTTTGAGAAATCTATCAAAAAATTAGGAAAAGCTGATCTTAAAAGTTTAGTTAATTTTGTAAATGGTCAAAGCAGTAATCTTCCTGATTTCTTACCTGTAGGTTCTCCACTTTATAACAGAATTATGAAAATAATCCAAGACAGAATTACCGCTGTTTCCTAACAAAGATTAACAAAAAAGCCAGAAATTATTAAATTAATTTCTGGCTTTTTTCATTAAAACATTTTTTTACTACAAGCTAAAAAATGATCAAAATCAATTTATAAATTGTTATTTCTGATTAATTTAAAACAACTTTTCTATTATATTTAAAATGGTATAGTCATTTTGCTGAAAGGTTGCTATTAGTGAAACAGAATTTTGCAGGGCTAAGTACAGAAGAAGTAAATTCTTCAAGAGAAAAAAATGGTTCTAATGAACTTGCACCCCAGGAAGTAGAGAGTTTCTGGGATAAGCTTGCAGGAAATTTTAAGGACCCAATGATCATTATTCTTTGTGTTGCCTTTACTATTATTATGATTATGTCATTCTTTCATCTCGCAGAATGGTATGAGGGAGTAGGTGTTGCTGTAGCTGTTATTATGGCAACTTTTGTTTCAACATTTTCCGAATTTAAAAATGAATCATCATTTCAGAAATTACAGGAAGAAGCATCCAGGATAAAAAACAATGTTTTTCGTAATGGGAAAATAGAATCTGTATTTGTAAATGAAATAGTCGCTGGTGATTATGTCCTCCTGCAACCCGGAGATAAAATACCAGCTGATGGAAAACTCGCCCAGGGAGAAATAAAAGTAAATCAGGCTTCTCTTACTGGTGAGTCAGAACCTTTGAACAAAGAAAAAGCACTGGAAAATTATCAGACCAAAGAAAATGATTTTTCTGACCCTTATCTTGTTTTCCGGGGAACAGTTGTGGAAGATGATGAAGCAGTGATGATAGTTGATACTGTTGGAGGAAATACTTTTTACGGAAAGCTGGCAAAAGAACTTTCCCTCAGTAGTGATCGTCAGTCACCGCTTCAGGTTAAACTTTCTGCTCTGGCTGATGGAATCAGTAAATTCGGTTATACCGGAGCATTATTTATTACCTTGTCATATATGTTAAAAAAAATAGTAATTGACAACAATTTTTCTCCTGATAAAATTTCTGCCTATTTTGATAACCTGGGTATTTTTTTTCATGATGCTTTTATGGCTGTAATCCTGGCAATTGTAATCATTGTTGCTGCAGTACCGGAAGGCCTGCCAATGATGATTGCTATTGTTTTGTCACTGAATATGAGAAAACTGTTAAATTCAAAAGTGTTAGTGCGTAAACTACTGGGGATTGAAACATCTGGCAGCCTGAATATTCTTTATTCGGACAAGACCGGTACAATTACCTATGGGAGGCTGGAAGCAAGAGTGTTTATGACAGGAGACAAAAAAACCTATGATCGCTCTGGCTCTATTCCTGAAAAATTAAGGGAAATTGCCGGGTTTGCGGTCCGGGAAAATACTTCAAGTGTAGTAGAGCCTTCGGGTAAAATTTTTGGTGGCAATATTTCCGAAAGAGCTATTCTGGAATTTTTTGATAAGGAAATACTTTTGAATAAACTGGAAATTGATAGTGAAAAGAAAATCCCGTTTAGTAGTTCCAGAAAGTTTTCTGCTATTCAGATTAAAGGGGTGCAGGATTTCCCGGAAATCGGTAAAAATAGTATAACCCTAATCAAGGGTGCGCCGGAAATTATCCTGGATAAATGCCACTACTATTATTCACAAGAAGGTAAGAAATTACAACTAAATAATTTGGGGGAGCTGCAAAAAGAGGTCGATACTTTAGCGGCCAGAGGAATGAGGACATTAGCAATTGCAACTTCCGATGACAATCTGGATGAAGAAAATAAAACTCTTCCTGCTGAAATGACATTAGTTGGTATTTTTGGTATTCGTGATGAAATAAGAGAAGAATCAAAAACTGCAATAGAAAATGCTCAGAAGGCTGGAATACAGGTGGTAATGATTACAGGAGACAAAAAGGAAACCGCTGTTGCCATTGCCAAAGAAGTTGGCTTGATAAAGGATGAAAATGATAAAGTTCTTACTTCTGCTGAGCTAAGTCAACTCTCTGATGAACAGCTTAAAAAAATGATCCCTGATTTAAGGGTAATTGCCAGAGCATTACCAACTGATAAAAGCAGATTGGTAAAAAACTCCCAGGAACTTGGGTTGGTTGTTGGTATGACCGGAGATGGGGTAAATGATTCGGCTGCTTTGAAAAAAGCAGATGTTGGCTTTGCAATGGGCAGTGGTTCAGAGGTCGCCAAAGAAGCCGGGGACATTGTAATTCTTGATGACAATTTTTCCTCTATCACTAAAGCAATACTCTATGGCAGAACAATATTCAAATCGATCAGAAAATTTATTATTTTCCAGCTAACAATTAATATTTCAGCTGTCTCTATATCTTTTCTGGCTCCTCTGTTAAATCTTGAAACACCACTTACGATAGTTCAGATCCTCTGGATAAACGTTATTATGGATACACTGGCAGCTCTGGCATTTGGCGGAGAAGCAGCCTTACAGAGATATATGAAAGAAAAGCCTGTAAAAAGAGAATCACCGATTGTTGGCAGGGATATGTGGGCATCAATACTTACCAATGGGCTATTTATCTGTGCTTTGTCAATATTCTTTCTTAAAAGTGAATGGATAATCTCTCTTTTCAGTCGGGGTGGTGAGGCAGATAAAACAGTATATTTAACAGCCTTTTTCTCCTTTTTTATTTTCATTACTGTTTTTAATGGTTTTAATGCCCGTACAGAAACACTGAATCTGTTTGAAAAACTTTCAGAGAATAAAGGTTTTATCCAGGTATTTATCGCGATCTTTACCATTCAGGTTTTACTGACATTTTTTGGCGGTAAAATTATGCGAACGGTTCCTTTGACTTTTGAAGAATGGGTATATGTATCTTTACTTGCATTGCTGATTATTCCTGTGGATCTAACAAGAAAATTGATTAGAAATGCAATGAAAACAAAAAGGGTATCGACAAAATAAATTAAAAAATATAAGCACAGAGTTTAACAGATATAACCATTATTTTTGATTTAACATTAATTTCATAGTAATAATTTATAAAACAAGCTAAAACCTCACTAATGTTGTTGTTCCTGTGTAGATGAAAGCCCTTTTCCTGCCTTTAAAATTTACCGAAACGTTTCCGTAGATTTATTCTCCCTACAAATATAGCTTAACTGGCAAGTAAAGCTTTGATTTCTTCAATCTTTAGCATTAACTTTACTCTTTTTTCTTTAGGGATTTTATCAAAGTGCTTGAGCTTTTTAATTATATCAATACATGGATTTGGTTCATCAAGATTACCATCATCATTTACTATTTTTACTTTTTCAGCTAGCAATTTATAAGATGTAGGTTGTTGTAGTGTTTCTTTCAAAAGCCCTTTCATATTATCTATATTTTTTACTCTATTAAGTAAAAGAGCAAATGTATACGGAAGGTTATTCTTTTTTATAGCCTCAATTAGAATTGGATTTAACTTAAGTATTGATAGTTTTTTTACAAGACCTGGAAGCTTATAATTTACAACTTTATCAAGTATTTCTTCTACTGCTTTTTTTATCTCCTGATCATCAAGAGAAAATACTTTGATATGTCCTTTATCATTATTCTCAATTCTGATTAAAGCAGTTTTTACTTCTTCTTCAGTCATATTAAGGCTTAAGGCAATCAGGTGCAGTAACGAGTTTATTTCATCAAAAGGATTCAGGTCTTCTCTTTGGACATTTTCAGAAAGGGTAATCATCATTGCTGTTGTATCATCAATATTAGTTAATACTATTGCTGGAATATTTTCCAGTTTTAATCTCTTGAATGCTTCAATTCTTCGATATCCTGCCAGTCTTTCATAAGTATCAGCTTTTCCTTTTTTTCTAACTATTATTGGATTAAGCAAGCCTACCTCCTTTATATTCATTGCCAGTTTTATCAGAGTTTCTTCATCTATATTGTTTCTATCCTGAAACGCAGGGTTTGTAATATTAGCGATTGGAATCTCTGTTGCTGAATTCAGTCTTGCTTCAGCTATTTCCATGATTTTTGCTGAGAACGCTTTAAAATTTTTCATCTTTCTTACCTCGAAGATATAAATATTAATTTGTGAGAGAAAATGATAATTTGATATTTGTTATCCTGAGCTGAACCCTGAGCGGAGTCGAAGGGCCAGCGAAGGATTTCATAATTATCTCTTTATCAAAAAAATATTAGCTAATATTTTTAGAATCCATTCTAAATATAAGACGTTGTAGTGAGGTAAAAAGTTCCATGAAATTAGCATAAAATTCTGATAATTTACTCTTTTTAATATTAACTGGCTAAAATGTTGTGCAAATCACATTTTACAAAGAAAATAACAGGTTTTTTATTATTCATAAATACTAACAGGGGCCCCACATTGTGGGGATTTATTTCGTGTTACATCCTGATTTGGTGTATAACACGAAGGTCTTATTTAAATCAATTTTTTTATTGGTCTTTTTAAAAACATGCAATTACCTGCCCGATTTGGAGTAGTAATTGCAAGTTTTATAAAATATAATTGTGAAATAACTGCAACTATTGCAATTACACTGGTGTTAGTGGAAATTTAGTTTAAGAAAGAAATAAAATAAAGTAAGTCTTAAATTAAA
>CAYRDV010000057.1:17983-21615 GCA_964422885.1 uncultured Candidatus Sericytochromatia bacterium | reverse complement strand
AAAAAACCTTAATTTTCTATGATACATTTACTCCCAATTTAGGATAACACCCAATGGATAGTACTGGAAACTTTATTGTTACATGGCAAAGTAATAATCAAAACAATGATTCTAATTATGGAATAATTGGTAATAGGTTTAAAAATACAGGGGAAAATCAGTAATTCATTCTTTGAAATAATTTAGTTATCATGATAACGATTTAAGAGTGTTCCAAAAACTATATCTAGAAAATTAATTATGATAAAATAATTATAGTAAGTCTTTTATAGATTATAATCCTGTAATAAATGAAATTTATGTTTTAGAAGCACAAAAGAGAATTGGTGCAGCAGGATATTATGTAATAACTATCAGAACATATATCAAGTGGAACGGTATTGGAACTGGCTGGACGAGTATTACAACACCTGGATTATTTATAAATACAAAAACAACAGCTTTAGCAATAATCGATAGCTATGATGGTAGTATATCTTCATCTCAAACAATAGGAACAATAGTATCAGGAACACCTTCTACAATTGGTACAGTAAATAGTTCAACAATTACTAATTTATCGCTTATAGTAGATAATTTATTAGCTCAAAGTGTTGACCCAGTAAGAAATATATCTTTTGCTCATGGTAAATATTTTGTAAATACTGAAGTTAATCATAGTGTCGCTGCTTTGAATGCAGGTTTAAATTGTCCTGGTTGTGATTTAAAACATGAAACTTTAGGCGGCACTTATACTGGTAAAGATTTAAGAAATGCAGATCTGACATCAGCAAACCTTACCGGAGCTAATTTTCAGAATGCCAATTTAAATGGTGCAACGCTGACCGATGCTACCTATTCAAATACTGATTTCTCTGGTGCTATCTGGTTTGATGGAACTACTTGTGATGCAGGTTCTATAGATGCATGTAACCATTAAATTTGTTGTTACGTGGGATGAATAATCAACCCAAATAGTTGATTTTAGTTATGGAATATTTGGTCAGAGATATAATAGTTCAGGTGTAGCTCAGTAGTTTGAACAGGATTTAAGTGATGACAAAAGGAAGTACCCTTGTGGTATTAAAGGATATTCATGATTAATTGCATTTACTTTAGTACAAAAGCTGATGTAAAATAGATATATTCTATTACAATAAATAGTATAAAATATGTTTAATCGTAATGCAATAAATGATTTAAAAAAGTGGACTGATTCTCCTGACAGAAAACCTTTAATTTTGAGGGGAGCAAGGCAGGTTGGTAAAACATCTCTGGTGAATCTTTTTTCAAAGAACTTTGACAATTATATTTATTTAAACCTTGAAATACCTTCAGAAGCAAAACTTTTTCAAAGGGAATTATCTATATCTGATTTATTTCAAAGTATTTTATTAAATAAAAATATAAGCATAAAAGGAAAAACCTTATTATTCATTGATGAAATTCAAAATTCACCTGAAGCTGTAAATAGCTTACGTTATTTTTATGAAGAATTACCTGAATTATATGTAATAGGAGCAGGTTCTCTTCTTGAAGTAATGATGGAAATGAAAAATATTAGTTTTCCGGTTGGCAGAGTAGATATGCTTTTTTTGTACCCCTGTAATTTTATTGAATTTTTAAAAGCAGGAGATTATAATCAGGCATTAGAAATTTATAATAAAATACCTATTCCTGATTTTGCGTTACCAGAGCTATTTAAGCTTTTTCATGAATATGCTCTGATTGGTGGAATGCCAGAAATAGTTTCAAAATATAATAAGAGTAAGAAAGTAACTGAATTAAATAATACATATCAATCATTATTAATTTCTTACCTCGATGATGTCAGTAAATATTCAAGGAACAATTCACTTGGAAATATAATCAGACATTGTATTAAAGTATCACCGTTTGAAGCAGGAAAAAGAATAACCTTTGCTGGATTTGGAAATTCCAATTACCGTTCCAGGGAAGTTGGTGAAGCATTGAGAACCATTGAAAGGGCAATGTTAATATACCTTTTATATCCTTCAACATCTTTGGAAATACCTATAATACCTGATTTAAAAAAGAAACCTAGATTACAGTTTATTGATACAGGATTACTAAACTTTTTTGCTGATTTACAGAGTCATTTCTTTTCCCATGATAATCTTAACTCTTTTTATCGTGGCTTAATAGCAGAACATATAGTTGGTCAGGAATTGATTGTATTGGAAAAAAATAATCTAAAAAAACAATGCTTTTGGGTTCGTGAAAGTAATCAGTCCAATGCAGAAGTCGATTTTATAATCCAGCATAAAAATCTGATTATTCCAATAGAAGTTAAGTCTGGAAAGACAGGAACACTAAGGTCATTACACCAGTTTATCAATAATGCCGAGTCTAATTTTGCAATTAGACTATATTATGGAAAAGTAGAATTAAGTGAAAATAAAACACCTGAAGGTAAGTCATATAAGCTTTTAAATCTCCCTTATTTTTTAGCAGGGAAAATACATGATTATATAGATTTTTTTATTGATCTTTAAATAAGTTATCATGATAACTATTAGTCCTAATTTTTTACTGCTTTAACAGTATTTTTGTTGTACAATTAATAATTAGATATGTATATTTTTAATATACAGTATTATTTACTGTTATAACGGTAATTTAAATGATAATAAATGATATTAGTGGAATTGTAAAATTCCATCGAAAAAAAAGTGGTTTAAATCAGCTTGAGCTGGCAAATCTGGCTGGTGTTGGAAAAACTATTATCTTTGATATTGAACATGGAAAAACAACAATTCAATTAGCAACTCTTTATAAAGTACTTAATACTTTGAATATAAAATTATTATTGTCCAGTCCATTAATTGAGACATATTTAAAGGAAAAAAATGAAAAAAGCTAGAGTATTTATGCATGGTTTAGAAGCAGGAATTCTGAAAGAAATAGAAAAGGGTAAATCATATATATTTAAATATTCAGAAAGTTATAAAAATGAACCTGTTTCCCAAACAATGCCAATAATAAAAAAAGAATATAAATTTAATTCATTTCCTTCTTTTTTTGATGGTTTATTACCTGAAGGTGTTTTATTAGAAGGTCTGTTAAGAAGAAGCAAAATTGATAGAAATGATTACTTTAGTCAACTAGTAACAGTAGGAGCAGATTTGGTTGGAGCAGTTACAGTTGAAGAAATCTAATACTTGCCCGATAACTTATGAAGAATGTGGAAATAAAAAGTACTCAGATCATGGACTTCATTTATTATCAAAAAAACTTACAACATTAAATTATTTTCCTTATAGTGCTGCTGAACAAAGACAGGAAGCATTTAATCTTGCTACAAAAATTTCAATTCAGGGAATTCAGCCAAAACTTAGCGCAATACTTAATATAAAAAAAGACGTTTTTGAAATTACAGATATAAATGGAGAATATATATTAAAACCGCAACATGATTTATATCAGCAATTACCTGAAAATGAAGATTTAACCATGCGTTTAGCAAAACTGGCAGGTATAGAAATTCCATTTCATGGATTAATGTATTCAAAAGATAAAACACCACGCACAACCAGAAAAGAAGTTCATTACAAAGACGTTATAGAAACCATAAAAAATTTTCTGCAAGAACGGATAAAATTCGCGAAAAAACACGGCATTTTAGAAAAAAA
>CAYRDV010000057.1:0-17973 GCA_964422885.1 uncultured Candidatus Sericytochromatia bacterium | reverse complement strand
TGGCTTACATTCAGATGAGAGGAGGAGAGCCATGATAAAAGCCTTACTTATTTTATAAAACGGTTTGATAGAATAAAACAGGGGGGGAAACTGGCCGTTGAGGATTTTGCACAATTGGCTGGAATGACAAGGGATACAAAATATGATTATAGTATGGAAAGATTGATAAACTTGATTGATCAATATTGTACTTTTCCTGCTCTTGAAAAACTAAAGCTTTTCAGAATTGTAATTTTTAATTTTCTGATTGGTAATGAAGATATGCACCTAAAAAATTATTCAATAATTACCAGGAATTCAAAAGTAGAATTGTCTCCTGCTTATGATCTAATAAATACAACAATTATAATTAAAAATGCCAAGGAGGAAATTGCCCTTCCTATAAAAGGTAAAAAGAATAATTTAAGCTTTAATTTACTGATAAAATATTTTGGTAAGGAAAGACTAAATCTTACGAATAAATCAATAGATCTTGTATTGAGCCAAATACAAAAAGCTTTACCAGATTGGGAGTTATTAATAAACAAAAGTTTTTTAAATAATGAGATGAAAAAATCATATATCAATCTTCTTTTGCAAAGATGTAAAAGATTAAATTTTTCATCTCCGTTATCATGATAACTTAAAATTAAAATATTTTATTTCTATAGTAAAATTTCAAAATTTGGAAAATATAAAATTAAGGTAACTATTTTTTTGTTATAACTGTAGACTTTTTACATCTAAAAAAATAAACATTCTAGAAGTACCACTATGACAGGGTTTAATGTCTAACTTTAATAAAGCACGTTTTAGGCTTATTAAATAAACTTCTGGTGTGATTTAACATAAAAAAAATAAATAAACTTAAAACGATAGATATTAACGTGTATATTGAAACTATTATTATGACTTGATTTCAGAGTTTATAGAAAATAAAAAAATTAAATGGTAAATTTGGATAATCTATAATCTTTTTTAGATTCAAAAAAAGTATAATTCTTTAATTTCAAAGGGTTTAGAGATTCCTTTATTGATAATTCATATTATCGTAAATGGAATTTTAAATGTATAATAAAAGAATTGATAGATATTAAGGAAGTAAAATTAAATGTCTGGACTAGGTATAATTCCACTAATTTTATTATTTTTTGTCCGGGTGGTAATAAATGTTGTTATACCAATTTTAGTAATTTTAATTCTAATAAAAGGTTTTAAAAAACTTTTTAATAAACTGAAAAAAAAATAAAGATGGATAACAAAGTAGTTGCTAAACTTAAGTTATTATTTTACCAATAAATCCTGAAGATATTTCCAAATGTTTTCTTCAACAATTTTTTTATAGCCTTCAGAATTGGGATGTAGATTATCTTCTAAGCAATATTTTGAATCAAGTGCGATTCCTTCAAGAAAAAATGGAATTAAAGGTAACTTAAATAATTCGGCTAAATTGGGATAAATAGAATCAAAGCTATTGTAATATTCTGGTCCATGTTCACGTGGAGAATACATTCCTCCCAGAAGGATTTTTATTTTATCTTTTATTAATTGTTCAATCATTTTGCTTAAATTATTTTTTGCTTCTTTTGGAGAAAGTTTTTGAAGGGCATCATTTGCACCAAGAGTAAGAATCACCAGTTTAGGCTTAAGTTTTATCACGAAATTAAATCGTTGAAGCCCATTATAAGTAGTATCACCACTAATTCCTAAATTAATGACTTTATAATTAAATCCATTATCTAATAATTTTTTCTGTAGTAAAAAAGGGTATGAGTTTTCTATAGGAACACCATAACCAGCAGTAAGGCTGTCACCAAAAGCAACTATTATTTTTTTGGAATTATTCATTTATATAATTTTTTTCAAATACATGTTTTAGATTATATCAATTTATAGTTTAAATTAAAAAATAGTGTTTATTTTATTGAAAAAATTGTTTTCTTTAGGAAATATTTCTTCGAAAAAATATTAATTTAAAAAACTAAATTTCAGTTATTTCAATGTTTTATGATATAGTTTCCGCGCGGAAATAACAATCTTTCCCATAATATTTTTCAAACCCTTCTAAGATTATTTTATCAGAAAAACTTATTCTTGTAATGTAAATAAAGGACAGTTTAAAATAATACATTTTTTTAATTCAAGGTTAACGAAAGAAAAGTATTGTAATTACCTATATTGATAGTAACTTATTTTATTTTATAAGGAAATAATAAATGGTAGCATTACTTGAAAATAAGTCTCCTGTTTTAAATGACCCGGAAATAAAAATTAAACAACTAAATTTTCAAAAAAACGAAGAAAAAACAACAGTTAATCCCCAGGAAAATTCAATTAAATCTGATACTACAGATGTAAGTTCCATAAAATCAGGACATGCTTTGGCTTTTGCTGGTATATTTGACAGAGACGAAAAAATAACTAAAGAACCTGATAATTCATTATCTATTGAATATCCAAGAAATGACTTAAATGCTCTTATACAAGAATTTTTTCCTGGGTCAAAAATAATATCTCAGGATTCAAGTAGTTCACGAAATCCAAATATTGCTGGTAATTCACATCATAATGAAAATATTCTTTTTGAAGCAAAAAACGGAAAAAAATATTATCTAAACCATAACAGCTCATATGGATGTTTCGGACCTTTAGGTGATAAAGCAACTATTAGGCAGGTTACTGAAGAAAAAGCAAAAGAAATTATTGAGAGGAACAAATTAAAAATTTACGATAAAAAAATACCTCTTGCAGATCCCAAAATACTTTTCCCCACAAAAACTATTGAAAATGAATATAGTGTTAGTAAAAATACCGATGGCTCGATATCAGTAAATTTTGATAGGGGAAATTCACCTGAATACAGAAAGCTGATAGTTGATTTATTTCCAAATGCAAAAAATATAAATTTTGGTGAGGTTTCTTATCAAAGACCTTTTGTAAAAATGGATTTTGAAGTTGATGGTAAAAAATATAACTTATCTGAACTTACTGGTGGAATAATAGCCAGCTCTGGTTTAACTATTTCTCCGGTTAAATAACTCCCGGGATGGATTACCAATGTTCACAAGCTTTGCTTTGAGGTTAAATTATACATTTGATATAGATAAACTATATTGATATAATCAAATAAAGAATTATTTTGCCTTTATTTAAAAATTTTTAGAGGGAAAAATGGATATTAAATCTTTATCCGGAATTATTCAGCAAAGTGCATCTGATGGCAAGATGAGCAAAGATGAATTGAAACAGCTAAAATCTGCTGTGATTCAATCACCACTTCCTGACAATGAAAAAGCTGCAATCATCAGGCTTGGAGAAAAAATTACGGAGTTCTCAAAAGGCGGCCTCTTTAAAAAAGGAAATATTAATCCCGATGAAATGGCACAATTAAAGGCAATGGAACCTGATCTTCAGGATTCTAAATTTGCACGTGAAATGTTAAATTTATTTGAAGAACACGTTCAGCCGGAACAAGAATTCTCAATATTCAAGATCATATCTAATTTCTTTTCTAATCTTTTTGGCAGACATTCAGAAAATGATTCTGTGGCAATAAATCAAGACTTTCCTGATACTCAAGTCAAAAATAACACCCAAAATTACCAGACAACACCCATAAATCCGACAGAAATTAATTTTAATATGGGAAAACCATCAAATTCAGAATATCCAACAGAGCCAGAACAAAATCCCATAGCATCCATACCAGATTACGAACCAACGTACTTTTCATCATCACCAATTTCAGGTGCTGAAAAACTGTATGAACGTTCTCCAAACCACGATGAGGATAAATTTGTACCCGCTTTTGCCATGGCAGCTTTTCATGAATCAGGTATTTACCGTAAACCTGATGATCCTTATGCAGTTGGCGCTATTTCTAAACCTTCCCGCAGACAGGATTTAGGTGGGAAAAGTTACGGAACCTACCAGTTCGAATCCTCTGTTTATGCTAATGGTTCTGATGCAGGTCAATCTAAAAAATCAGGAAGTACACTAATGCGTTTTATTAATTCACCAGAAAATCCATTTGGCCCAGAATTGCAAGCTGCAAAAAATAAATACGGAATTGCCAGTCCGGGATTTGATCAGGTCTGGAAAAACCTGGCTCAAACCCAAAATAAAGCATTCGGTCAAGCCCAGGAACAATTTTTACATTATGATAAAGCAGAATCAGTAAACAATTTTATGGAACGTGCCCAGTTAAGTGATACTGTAACTAAGGATTCACGTATTATTGATCTTGTTATGGGTACTACAAACCAGGTTTCTTCTCTTGCCAATAGCCTGGCTGATTATCTGGCTAAGAAACAAAATAGTACAGGACATAAATTAACAGTAGAAGAAACAGGAATTGCTATCACCGAATATAAAAAAGCAAATATTAGTAATTGGTTCAAAAGTTCACCGGAAGCTCATGCTGGAATTAAAAATCGTTATAATGAAGAGCAATCAGTCTTTACCGCTTAGTAAAATATTTGTATCCCCTAAAATACTAATATTGATAGTTATGATAGTAGTATTGATTCCTCAGATACGATAGGAACAATAATAATAGATACACCTAATCCTGGTAGTAATCAAACTGGTGATGAATATAGCGGAATATTTGGACAGAGGTATAACAGTTCAGGAGTAGTTCAGTAGATTAAAACGTACTCTATGAATTAGAGATAACCAATACAACGGGAAACTGTATCAGCAACCTCTTCCAGTTCATTATCAGTAATGTTTCCCAATTTCTTTTGAAATCTTTGGAAATCAAATGACTTTACCTGAGAACAATCTATAGTACTTTTCTTGGAAAGCCCATTTGTTATTTCAGGTTCTACAGGTATATAGAAAAAAAATCCAGCATGATGTTCTTTAAAATCTCTTATTGGAACTACAATTCTGGTTGTTAAAAATCTAAGCGGTTGAATACTTAATATTAATGCTGGGCGAGTCTTTTGTATTTCAGTACCTATTTGAGGTTCAAATTCAACCAGCCAGATTTCCCCTCTTTTTGGTTTCATTTTTAATCCTCTACAATATCAAAAGCATCATTTATTACTTCATAATGTTTGGCAGCTTTTTTCGCCTGTTCTTCTAATATTTTTTCCTGTTCTCTGATTGGTAATGCCCGTAATTCTTTAGCTGTAATTCTTTTTGGTGCTTCTATTTTGACATCAGTTAAAGCATCATAAATAAGTGACATAATAACCTCTTTTGCACTTTTTCCTTTGGCATTAGCCAGAATATGGATAGAATCTCTTTCTTCAGAAGTAACTTTCATCCCAAAGTATTTTATTTTTACCTTTTTTTGTTTTTGCGAAACAGTTTCCATAATATTCTCCATATAAAAAATATTTCTCTTGATTTTATTATAAAATATTTAATTTTTGGTAGCAACAAATTTTTAAATTTAATAAATTGTCGCTACCAAAAAATAGGCACTTAAAAAAACAAAATTATTATTGGATTCACAGGTCAAATAATCAGTTATCATGATAACTAATTGAAATAGAGTTTTTATTACCTGTGATGATAACAATTTGGCCTCAAAAAAAATCATTGAAAAAAATGGTGGGGTTTTTGAAAAATATGCTTTGCTTGAAGGTTCTACTGAAAAAAAATGCCATTACTGGATAACCATAATTTGATCTTTTTATAAAATCTTTTTTTAATTGATTATACTTATGATAGAAGGATGACTTTTACATATGTTTGATATATTAAATAAAAAACTGGTGGCGGAGGAAAAGTTAAAAACCGGGCTGGAATATATTGCCCAGGCTATCGAAACACAGGATAACCTTTTTCTGATTAATGCAGTAGAAAGTTTTATTGATTCCATTGAAAATTTCCCCTCCATGATTGAACCATATATTGCTATGGGAGAAGTATTCCTTCAACTTGAATTATTTGAAAATGCAAAAAATATTTTACTTCAGGCAAAAGAAATTTCTTCAGATAATGAAAAAATCCTTAATATGTTAAATATTATCGAAAAATTTCAGCATTTAAGTCTTTCTTCCGAAATGACAAAAGGATTTTCCTTTGGTCAAATGCCAAGTTCAGATAAAATTGAATCAGAAAAAAATATTGAAGATGTAAATATTTTTAATTTTAATTTATCAAAACCTTTAGCATAGTTTCATTCACAAAAAATTCACAGAAAACCTCTTTATCTTCACAGTTTTTCTTAATAAGATTGATTCATAGGTCAAAATATATAAAATTGGAACTTGAAACTACAAAAAATGAAAAAAATCTTAGTTATTGAAGATGATAAGCTTACCCGTAAAACAATTTCTTATATGCTCCAAAAAGCAATGTTTGAAATATTTGAAGCAGAAGATGGAGAAATCGGAGTCAGCTTAGCCTTAAAGCATTTACCTGATTTAATAGTTTCTGATTTTTTTATGCCTAATTTAACAGGCCTGGAAGTTTTTGAAAAAATATTAGAACATAAATCAATTTCCAATATTCCCTTTATTCTTTTGAGTGGTTCCAAAGAATATATAAAATCTGGCCAAGAATTAGGTATTAAATACTTTTTGAATAAACCATTCACTTACCAGGAATTATTGGGTGTTTTAAATAAAGCTTTGGATGTGGAATACAATATTGTAAAATAATGGGCTTATCTAAATTGTTATTCAAAAAATTTAGTTATCATGATAACGTTTTAAAAATTTAAGATAAATTTATTTTATAGTATCATGTAATCAAAATATTTAATTATAAAAAAACACTACTAATAAATGAAGCCTTCAATCCAGAAAAATAAAAAATTTTCAATACACGAATACTTAATCAGTTCACAGGTTTATTCATTAAAATGTTCACTGGCTGTTATTTTGTGTTATTTCATAGCAAAAATAAATGTGCCGGAAGATTTGCTTTCAGCAACATTCACATCAGTTTTATGTGTTAAACCAACTTTTTATTCAGGGTTTTTAGAAGGTAATAATCAATTATTAGCAAGCCTTCTGGGAGCCACAATTACAACTATTCTTTTGCATACAATTGGCCATAATATTTTTGTAATGAGTATTGCTTTATTTATTACAATATCTATATGCATACACAAAAATTGGAATAATTATTTAGTAGTTTCTATTTTTACAGTATTATATGTATTTCTAATACCCCAACAAACCGAGTTAAATACAATTATTATCCGAATGTCATCAGTATTTTGGGGATTTGTAGTAGCATTAATAATCAACTTTATTTTTTCGTTGATTCGTTATAAATCTTTTTTACATTTTAGGACAAGTTACTCTTTGAATATGGTTTTCAATGAGTTTTCAAAAACTCTAAAAGCCAGTAAAGAAGCTGATATAAAAGCACTTGGTAAGATTTATTATAGCTATGAAAATATTTATGATAAACTTTCTGTTTTTGGAACTGAGGCCCATTTTATTCAAAAAGAATTAGATATCAGGAAAAGTAGTAAAAGTATAAGTAAAAAAGATGCTTATAATATTTTTAGAATTATAGAAAATTTAAAAATGTCAGTAAGGTATCTTCAGGATATTAGTTTTATTTCTAAGTTACTAGCTCCAAAACATGAAAAAATATCAAAAGAGTGGAAAATAAGAATAGACCAGTATTGGCGAAATACTGAAGAAAAGTTTTCTGAAATTATAGAGAGGTTTATAAATAAAAATTTTTCTTCTCCAATAACCCCTATTGTTTTTAATGCCGAAATAATTTATGAAATTACAGAAAAAATAAAACTTGCTGGCGAATCACAAAAAGTAAATTATACTGAAACACTTGCGATACTAATTGATTTCCAACAAATAATACTTACTCTGAATAATCTTGAATATTATATAATTGAATATTTAAAAAGCGATTCATCAGCTTAAAATCTATAACTATATTTCCTTAAACCTTTCAAATGCTAATTTTGTAAGTTCTTCACGATGCTCAGGATGAGAAATATTTATCAGCTCTTTTGCTCTTTCTCTGAGGTTTTTTCCATATAAATCGGCAACCCCATATTCTGTAACAATGTAATGTACATGGGCTCTTGTTGTAACTACTCCTGCTCCTGGCTTTAAAATTGGGACAATCCTACTGATTCCTTTTGAGGTGGTAGAAGGTAAAGCAATTATCGGTTTTCCTCCTTCAGATAAAGAGGCACCTCTGATAAAGTCCATTTGTCCACCAACACCTGAAAACTGGTATGGTCCAATCGAATCTGCACATATTTGGCCAGTCAGGTCAACTTCTATCGCACTATTAATAGCAACAACCCGGGGATTTTTTCTGATTACCGCTGTATCATTTACAAAAGCAATGTCAAGCATAGCAACTGTTGGATTATCATCAATAAAATCATATAGTTTCCTTGATCCAACAGCAAATCCGCTTACAAGCCTTCCTGGATAAATCTTTTTATTTTCACCAGTTATTATTCCTTTTTTAACAAGATCAATTACGCCATCAGAAAACATTTCAGTATGTATACCAAGCCGTTGATGGTTACCCAGAGAAACCAGCACAGCATCAGGAATAGCTCCAATACCCATTTGTAAAGTTGAACCATCATCTATCAATTCGGCACAATGAAGACCGATTTTTTTTTCTGTTTCAGAAAGCTCAAATTTTGGATGGTCAAATAACGGTTCATCAACTTCTGTTATAGCACTAAATTTACTGATATGAATAAAACCATCCCCATGTGTTCTGGGCATTTGCGAATTTACCTGAGCAATCACCTTTTTTGCTTTTTTAACAGCGGTAATGGCTACATCAACAGATACACCCAATGAACAATAGCCATGTTTATCAGGGGTTGAAACATTTACAATGGCTACATCAACGGGTAAAATACCTTTATTAAATAAAGAAGGAACTTCACTCAAAAAAATGGGAATATAATCTGAGATCCCATCAGAAATAGATTTTCGTACATTTGCACCGCAAAAAAATGAATTTAAATGAAAGGTATTTTTATATTCTTTTGTAGCATATAAGGCTTCACCTTCGGTATGTAAATGCATGATTTCAACATTTTGTAACTGTTCTGCTTTTTCAAGTAATGCTTTTATCAAAGTATGGGGTGTAGCTGCTGCACCCTGAATAAATACTCTGTTACCGGGTTTTATAATTTCTATTGCTTCAGAAGGTGTTACAAAATTTTTCATAAAATAATTTCCAAAAATAATAATTACAACAATTTAATTTTATTTTTTTTAGACAATTTTGCCAAATAAAAAAAACAAAAATAAAATTGATAAAAATCATTTAAATATTAAATTAATTCATCATCATGATAACGTTATAAGATAAAAATGTGAGTTTTTATCTTGATTTTTTAATATTAAAAAAGGATAATATAATGATTACAAGTTAAAATTGGAGACATTCTAATGAACCTAAAATTAATTTTTACTTTAGCAACTACAGTTTTTGTTATAGGCTCATGTTCTTCCAGTAATAACCAAATAAACACTAATAACGTTACAAATTTAAATTCAGTTACAAAACCTGAAAATAAGAAAATCCTTATTGCTGATTTTAATAGAAAAAAGAATGGTGTTAACACTGGCGTATATATAAATTTGAATATCGGAGAACCTAAAAATGGTTTAAAAATAAAATCAGCCGATGGTCAACTGGAAGCAAAATCAACGGATATAAAATCTTATTTTGTTGGCTTATGTACAAATAAAGACTTACCTGATACCAGCCAGGTAGGAGAAGAACTTTTTATGGTAAATAAGGATGGGGCAGCAACTATAACTTTTGCCAATGTTCCGGTTGGTGGACCATATTTTGCTGTAGTTCTGGCATTTGATGGGCTAAATGCAACCGGGAAGCTTCTGATTAAGCCCAATAATGGTGGAACACCTTATTTAGCACCTGATACTGGCTTACAATTAGCTGTTTCCAGTAACAGCGTTAGTGTTTCCTCAACATTGGCAATTACATTCACAGGTGAAGGAGCAAATGCCCTTGAGGTAACAGCTAATCTTAAAGATGCAGTGGGTCCGGTTGTTGGGACAAATATTAATCCTTCAAACGGGCAACCACAAGGTCCACTTTCAGCAAATTAAAAAATTTAAATACGTTATCATGATAACGTATTTTATTTTAAAATCTTATATTATTTTATAAGGAACCCAATGAAAAAATTTAAATTTGTTTCTTCAATAATTTTTTCTTTTTTATTAGTTTCATGTTCTACTTTTTTAACCAAAAACGCTGAATTGAAATCTTCAATAAACACTAGTTCAGTTACAAAACACGTTAATTTGCCAAAGCCTGCTCATGTAGTTATTTTAATACTTGAAAATCATGCTTTTGAAAAAGTTGTTGGTTCGGACCATACTCCTTTTATAAACCAACTTGCCAGTAAAGGCACTTTATTTACAAATTCATTTGGATTAGCTCATCCAAGTCAGCCAAATTATATAATGCTTTTTTCAGGCTCCAATCAGGGGGTAAATGGAAATGAAAACCCAAATAATTTACCATTTAAAACACCTAATTTAGGAGCACAACTTTTTAGTAAAAATCTAACCTTTGCTGGTTACTCAGAAGGCCTACCTCAAATCGGATTTACAGGAGAAAGTGTAGGAAATTATGCCAGAAAACATAGTCCCTGGGTATTATGGCAGGGAGAAGGTGAAAATACATTATCTCCAGAAACTAACCAACCATTTTCAAACTTTCCTAAAGATTTTTCAAAATTACCAACTGTATCTTTTGTAACTCCTAATTTAGACAATGATATGCATGATGGGTTTATCGATTCAATAAAAATGAAAAGAGCGGACGAATGGATTAAAAAGAATCTCAGTAATTATATTAATTGGGCAGAAACGAATAATAGTCTATTTATTTTGACATTTGATGAAGATGATTATTTTCACAATAATAAAATTACTACTATTTTTAATGGCCCTATGGTAAAATCTGGCCTTTTTACCGGTATTATTAATCATTATAGTATTCTTAGAACCTTACAGGATATGTATCAGCTACCTTATGCCGGAGAAAGTGCTAATTCACAACCAATAAGTGATTGCTGGAAATAGCTGAATGGTTAACATTTATCAGAAACGGGAATATAAAAAAAGCGGGGAGGTTATATGAAAAAAATAATTCTATCTACCTTAACATGTTTATTAGTTTTTCCTTCAATTTCATTTGCAAATATACCCAGAATCAAAATTACTGATTTAAAAAATAATATGTCTGTTCTCCAAAAAACCCTGGAAAATTATGCAACAGGTTCAGGCGGAGTATTTCCAGAAGATGTAAATAATCTGATTGCTGAAGCAAAAAATGGTAGTTACTGGAAAAAGATAAAAAATCCTTTTAATAATCGTGAAGGAGTTGGTAAAAACGGTTCTCTGTTAAATTATAAAGAATATAATCCAAAAGGAAAAATGGGTGGGCTGGTATTGTATGAAGGAACAGATTGTAATGGTGGAATCTGTTCAGGCTACAAAATTTATGGAACTGATATTGATGGTAGATTAATTGAATTTCAGGGACAACCTTTTACCTTTTCAAACTAATTAAGAAATGACTGATAAAAATATAAATGAAAAAATACACGAAATTGAAATGCCTGTTACCAAAGCATTTGTTTTTAATGTTGAACGCTTTCGTCATCCCCAAATAAAAACAGATAATTCAAGTCAAATTTTTCAAAATACAAAAATTACACAGGAAATTATTCCGAGAAAAAGTTCCGTAAATTCATTAACACAAGAACTATCACCGGAAAAAATATCTGGGGAATCATTTTCAGAATATGAATCAACAAAAATAGATTCTATAAATAAAAATTTATCTTATGAAGAAATGTTTTTATTGTCAGCCAAAAGAGCTGAGATAAACTATATTCAAAAAATTGAATCTTCGGATCCTATAATATTAAAACAAACTATCTCAAAATTTTTTCTTACACCAGAAGCAAAATTACTAACCTTAAAATCTCAGAATTTCCTAAAAAACTTTGCTCAAAATACTTCTGAGGCTCTGAAATCTTTTAAAGAATTACCAAAAAAAGATGCAGAAAAGTTAATTGAAACTTTTTATACCTTTGTAAAAGGAATGAATAATAATACTTTAATTGCGCCAAAAAGTATCAGGGAATTATCAAAGCTTATTCTGAAAAATTTTCAGGCCAGCTTTTTTGCCAATTTTTAAATATTAAGTTATCATGATAACGATTTTTATTCAAAAAAACAGTTTTTTTGGTAAAATACCCTCAATGTTATCCTTAAAATAAAAAAAATATGACAATAGAAAAAGAGTTTTCAATTCTTCTAATTGAAGATGATATACAACTTGCATTTTTTGTAAAAACAGCTCTTGAAAGAGAAGGTTATCAGGTAAATACAATTTATAATGGGGCACATGGTCTAAAAGAAGCTTTGGAAAATAGTTACTCACTGATACTTTTGGATATTAATCTGCCCGAAACAAATGGAATAGTCATCTGTAAAAGTGTAAGGTCCAAATCGAATATTCCTATTATTATTTTTACAGCTCAAAATAAAACTCAGGAAAAAGTTGCAGGTCTTGATGCCGGTGCAAATGATTATATTACAAAACCAGTAGAAGTTGACGAGCTTTTGGCAAGAGTCCGGGTACATACAAGAAAGACAGAATATATTGGTACAAATCTTAAAAAACTAAATAATGAATTGGTTTTCCTTGATTTAACTGTAAATACCAATACCAGGGAAGTAATAAGAAATAAAACGGCTATAAATCTTTCACCAAAAGAGTTTGATATTCTTTTGTATTTTATGAAAAATCCTTATAAAATTTTAAGCAAACAACAGGTTTTTGAAGAAGTATGGAAATGCAGTTTTAATTCCGATAGTGATAAAAGATTAATTGATGAACATATTCATAAAATAAGAAAAAAAATACATTTTCCTGATTATCCAAAATTACTACATACCGCTTATGGTATTGGTTACATTTTGAAATAAAGGTTCAATCAATATTGTTGACCAATAAACACTTCACGAAAATATAAAATTATTGGATACTTATAGATAAATAAAAGTCATTTAGGGGATTTATTTTAACAGGTTAAATATTTAAACCAGAGAACTGTTCTAATATGCTTGAAATTAGTGACTATTATATTCTTGAGGAATTAAATAACAGTAATAATTCTATTATTTACAAAGCAGTTCAAAAACTTAGCAATCAAAAGGTAATTCTGAAAGTACTAAAAGAAGAATACCCTACCAATGAAAAGTTACACAGGTATCATCAGGAATTTGGAATAACAAATAACATTAATTCTGAAAGTATTATAAAATCTTACGATTTATTTAAGCACAAATCAAAGCATATAATAGTTTTTGAAGATTTTGGAGCATCAGCATTAAATGTTTTATATAAAAATAAAAAATTAGATTTAAAAGAATTTCTAATTATAGCAATAAAAATTACTCAGGCACTGGAAAATCTTCATAAAAATAATATTATCCATAAGGATATTAATCCTTCAAATATTGTTTATAACCAGGATACGAAGGAACTAAAAATTATAGATTTTGGTATTTCTACCCAACTTTCCCAGGAGAATACGCCTCTGATTAATCCAGATATTTTAGAAGGAACCCTTCAATATATGTCACCTGAACAAACAGGAAGGATGAACAGGGTGTTGGATTACCGTACAGATTTTTACTCACTGGGAATGGCCTTTTATGAGCTTTTAACCGGGGAAAAATTATTTAACTCTGATAACTCTCTGGAACTTATTCATTATCATATTGCCAAAGAGCCTGTTTTTAATAACCAAATACCAGATGTCCTGGCAAAAATAATCCTAAAACTTATTGCCAAAACAGCAGAAGCTCGCTATCAAACAGCATGGGGTTTAAAATCAGAATTAGAATTATGTCTCAAATCATTAAATTCATTTAATTGTATTAACGATTTTAAAATCGGTAGTTTTGATAAACCAGATAGACTCCACATTTCCCAAAAATTATATGGTAGAGAAAATGAAATAAGGACACTTTTTGAGACTTACGAAAAAGTCAGTAATGGTAGTCTGGAATTTATTCTGGTGGGTGGATATTCTGGAATTGGTAAAACATCATTGGTTCAGGAAATTTATAAGCCAATTGTAAAAACAAATAGTTATTTTTGTAAAGGTAAATTCGAACAATTTCAGAGGCATATTCCCTATAGTGCGGTATCACAGGCTTGTTCAAGTCTTGTCAGGCAGATTCTTAGTGAGTCGGAAAACTCTATTAATACATGGAAATTAAAACTAATTAATGCTTTAGGGGTAAATGCACAAATAATCATTGATTTAGTCCCGGAGCTGGAAAAAATTTTAGGCGTTCAGCCAATAGTTCAGGAACTAAATTCTTTAGAATCCCAAAACCGTTTTCATTTAACATTTTTAAAATTTCTGCAATTATTTGCTGTTAAAGAACATCCTCTGGTATTTTTTCTGGATGATTTGCAATGGAGTGATATTGCCAGCCTTAATTTACTTCAAAATATCATTTCCGGGAAAAAACTAAATTATTTTTTGCTAATTGGTAGTTATCGTGATAACGAAATTAATGAATATCATCCTTTAAATTTATGCTTAGATGAATTAGAAAAGGAAACAAAAATAAATAAAATTTCCCTGAAACCACTTGATGAAATAACAGTCAATATGATAATTTCAGACACTTTGAATAAACCAGAGCAAGAAACAAAACCTCTATCAGGAATTATTCACCGTAAAACCAATGGCAACCCATTCTTTATCAATGAATTATTAAAAAATATCTATAAAAAGAAAATTCTTAGTTTTAATTTTAATGATTATTACTGGGAATGGGATTTAGTAAAACTGGAAAAATTAGAAGTAAGTGAAAATGTTGCGGACCTTATACTTCAAAAATTTCAGGAATTATCCGAAAAAGAAATAGAGATATTAAAAATTACTTCCTGTATTGGTAATACTTTTGATTTAAAAACACTGGCTACAGTTATTAAAAAACCTTTGCCAACAATTATCAAAACATTATCCAAGTTAATTGAAACAGGGGCCATTATTCCGATTAATACTTCCTACAGGGAACTAAAATTTTTAAATGGAGATTCATCATTATTAAATTCAGAATATAAGTATCACCATGATAAGGTTCAGCAAGCTGCATATTTATTAAATGAGCAAAATGAAATTGCTTCACTTCATCTTTTAATCGGAAAACGAATGCTTACCAATATGCAGGATAAAGAAATAGAAACAAAAATAATTGAGATTGTTGAGCAGCTAAATAATGGAAAAGATTTAATTTTAAATAATTCAGAAAAAATAGAGCTGGCAGCGTTAAATCTTAGAGCCGGAAAAAAAGCAAAATTATCAGCAGCATTTCAACCTGCTCAGGAGTATTTTAGCGAGAGTAAAAATATTTTGCCCGGCGATTCTTGGGAAAAAAATTATCATTTAACTTTTGATATTTTTAAATGTCTTTCAGAGAACTCCTATATATGTGGGAATTTTGATGAGGCCGAATTTAGCGTAAAACTACTATTAAATAAGGCACAAACATCATTAGATAAAGCCGAAATTTATCATATACAAGCTGTTCAATATACAACAATGCAAAAATTAAAAGAAGCGATTGAAGTTGCAAAAAAAGGGTTAGAAATTTTAGGAGTTACCCTGGAAAAAAATTATCAGGAAAATCAGGTTTTGGAACAGGCAATGCTGGTTAATAAAAACCTGGGAAACAGGAAAATTTCAGATTTAATTAATGAACCGGAAATTATTAACCCGGAAAAAAGGTTAACCATCAAGCTATTACAGGATATTTTTCTTCCATCCTATTCTTTGGGATTAAAAAATAATCTGGCTTTTTGTATTATGAAAGCAGTCAATTTTTGTCTTGAAAATGGCAAAGTATCTGAAATGCCTTATATTTTAAATGTTTATGCCTTTTTACTTGGTCATGTTTTTGGTGATTTAAAAACTGCCTATGAATTTGGAAAAGTCGCTCAAAAACTAAATGAGCATTTTAATGATCCAAAAAATAAAACAGTTAATTTATTTACTAATATCACATTTGTTCAGTATTGGAACCAGAGTGCAAAAATTTGTGTAGAAAATTACAAAAAAGTAATAGAAACAGGTTTGGAAAACGGAGATCTGATATATATGTCCTATGCCTGTGCAAATATTCTTCAATGGGATACAGGTATAAATTTAATAACAGCGATTGATGAAGGTGAAAAATATTTAAAAATAGTTAAAAGTTTTAAATTCCAGGACTCAATTGATGTGACCAACATTTTCCATCATCTAAGGCTAAATTTTGCTGGGAAAACAAATGACCAGTTTTCCTTAAGCAGTGAAGTATTTGATGAAAGTGAAATGCTTAGCAGACTGGAGAAAACCCAAAATTACTTGGTACTGGCTGTTTATTTTATTTATAAGCTCCAGCCCTTTTATCATTATGAAAATTATCAGGATGCACTTATTTATATTAATGAAGCGGAAAAATATGCGGCAGCTCTGGCAGGACAAGCTCATATAGTAGATTTCACTTTATTTTCATTTTTAACTCATACTGCTTTGTACCACAATATGACTAAGGAAGAAAAACAACAAATTGATTTACGTTTAGAAAAAGATACTAACTTGTTAAAGTTATGGTCAGAAAACATGCCTGACAATTTTGAGCATTTACTCTATCTGATGCAGGCTGAGATGGCACGAATTAAAAATAATATTTTAAAAGCAGATGAGTTATATCGTAAATCAATACTTTTAGCAGATAAAAATTCTTTTATTCATCATCAGGCCCTAGCCAATGAGCTGGCAGGTAAGCTTTGGCTAAACAATAATAGGGACTTTGCAGGATTATATTTTAAAAAAGCACATTATTTATATACTCTCTGGGGTTTTGAAACAAAAGTAAAATTTATTGAGCACAAATATATTGACCAGGAATTTCTAAAATCAAATGAAGGGGCTAAAACATCAGACACAACAAATTCAAAGATTATCAGTTCTCTGGATATGGAAACCATTATAAAATGTTCGCAAATACTTTTAAATGAAAAAGATTTAAAAATCCTCCTGGAAAAAATTATCAAACTAATTATTGAAAATGCTGGTGCTGAGAAAGGTATTTTAATATTGCCCAAAAGGGATAATTGGTACATTGAGGCTGAATATAATATAAACTCAGATAGTTTGAATATTTTGCAGTCTAAAATTTTAAACGAAAAGATTAATAATATTCCACATTCGATTATAAATTATACAATTCATACAAAAGATAGTATCGTAATCAATAATACCGCAGAAGAAGAAAATTTTTTAAATGATCCCTATATAATAAGCAATAAACCTTTATCAGTTTTATGCACACCATTAATAAATCATGCAAATGTTCAGGGTATCCTTTATCTTGAGAACAATCAGGCCACAGGTGCTTTTACTCAAAAGCATCTGAAAATACTTGAGCTACTTTCGGTACAAGCCGCTATTTCTCTGGAAAATTCTGTTTTATATAACGAGCTTGAACAAAGAGTAAAAGACAGAACAGAAGACTTATTAATTGCTAATATTAATCTTAAAGTACTTAGTAATGAAAAAACAGAGTTGATGAATATTGTTACCCATAATTTAAAAAGCCCTCTTGGAAGTGTCGTTGGCTTTGCCAGCTCTATAAATAAACTAAAAGATCTTAGTAAGCAGGAAATAGAAATTTACTCAAATCAAATTCTTTCCGGTGGTAAAAGAATGCTAAAAATGATTGGAGACTTACTAGATATTAATGCGATTGAAGAAGGTAATTATAAAATAAATATTGAGAGAGTTAATATCAACACTTTTATTGAGGATTTAATTTTAAATTATTCAGATCAGTTAAAAGCTAAAAAGCTAAATTTAAAATTTGAAAATCCGGAAGAAAGTTTTTTTATTAATGTTGATGAATCCTGGTTTGCCCAAATTTTAGATAACCTAATATCCAATTCAATAAAATTTTA
>CAYRDV010000056.1:20495-21635 GCA_964422885.1 uncultured Candidatus Sericytochromatia bacterium | reverse complement strand
TACATTTTCCACAGGAATATCAGGTAATATTCCATGACCAAGATTAAATATATATCCGGTTTCCTTACCAAATTTATTAAGAGTTTCAAGCGTTTTTGCCCTGATAAATTCGGGAGGTCCATAAAGACAGCAGGGATCAAGATTTCCCTGTAAAGATACTTTATCTCCTACTCTTCTTTTTGCCTCTGCCAGATCTAACATCCAATCAATACTTAAAACATCTGCACCAGTTTGCACCATTTTTTCCAGAAGATTCCCACAACCATTTATATATAAAGTAACAGGAGTATCTGAAAGGTCTTTTATTTTATCAATAACAGCTTTTTGATAGGGAAATGCATATTCAGCATAGTCACTGACAGAAAGACAACCTGCCCAGGTGTCAAAAATCTGTACCAAGGAAACTCCAGCCTGAATCTGAGTATAAAGATGCTTTATTACCGTTTCGGTAATTTTTTCCATTAAAAGCTCAAAAGTTTTTCGCTCATTAAACATCAGAGATTTAATTTTTGTATAATTGCGGCTTCCACCACCTTCAATCATATATGCAGCCAGAGTCCAGGGTGCGCCGGAGAAGCCAATGACAGGCATTCTGTCATTTAACTTTTGCCTGAAAAGGCGAATTGATTCAGCAACAAATGGCATTTTTTCTTTGGGATCTGGAATTTTCAGATTATTCACATCATCGATATTGGAAACAGGATTATGAAGCTTAGGACCATGATCTTTTTCAAATGTAACTTTTATTCCCATTGCTTCAACGGGTACAAGAATATCAGAAAAAATTATTCCGGCATCAACACCGATAATATCAACAGGCTGCATGGAAATTTCGGCTGCAACTTCAGGGGTTCTGCACATTTCCATGAATTCATAATTTGCTCTGATTTCTCTGTATTCTTTCATATAACGGCCTGCCTGACGCATAATCCAGACAGGAACTCTTTCTACAGGCTCTTTTCTTGCAGCCCTAACCAATAAATTTTTAATATCCATTAAATGTAAAATTTTTAATTTAAATAATCACTTCATAATCATATTACATTAGTCTAATTATATTTTGGTATTAAAAAATTCTTAAAAAATTAATTTAAAACTTGATTTTTCTTTTTTTAGTATAGGGAAAAAAAGTTCGTTTTT
>CAYRDV010000056.1:19158-20485 GCA_964422885.1 uncultured Candidatus Sericytochromatia bacterium | reverse complement strand
AGCAAAGGGTTGTATATTTGATTAATTAAGTATTTACCCCATCTAAAACTACATAGAGAACTAAAATTATTATATAAAAAAAAGTTTTTATTTGAATAATATATTAATTACTAATTTAAATAAAAATACAACTATTATCTTTTTTAATGATATAACTATTCATTTTTATTTTTTTACTTATTATTAATAGCTATTTATCTAAAAATATCCTAATTTTAGGGTAAAAAAAATTTACTAAAAATTTTTATTAACTAAAGTTATATAATTAAACTTGGTTGATAATAATCAATCTATCTTCAAAATTCCATAATGTCATAATGAAAAAATATTTTATTTTGAAAAAAAATAATAGGCTTAAAGATTAAGGAGTTTAAAATGCCGCCTGCAATAGAAGTAATGAAGGATGCTCTTGACTTAAAACAACTAATGAAAATCCTCAATTCTGTAAAAAAAGGGGATTTTTCTGTCAGAATGCCCGATGATTATACTGGATTATCTGGAAAAGTTGCTGATACTCTAAATGACATTATAGAATTAAACGCCAGATTAACAAAAGAGCTTGATCGTATAAGCACCGTTGTTGGTAAAGAAGGACGGATAACCCATAGAGCAACACTAGGATCGGCAGGTGGAGCCTGGGATACATGTGTTAATTCAGTAAATACTCTGATTGCCGATCTTGTTCAACCTACATCTGAGGTTGCAAGGGTTATTACTTCTGTTGCCAATGGCGATCTTTCCCAGCAAATGGCACTTGAAATAGAAAACAGGCCACTGACAGGTGAATTTTTGAAAACAGCAAAAACAGTAAATACAATGGTTGCTCAGCTATCCACATTCGCTTCTGAGGTAATCAGGGTGGCAAGAGAGGTTGGTACTGAAGGAAAACTTGGCGGGCAGGCAAATGTAAAAGGGGTTGCCGGAACCTGGAAAGACTTAACTGATAGTGTTAATTCAATGGCAAACAATTTAACAAACCAGGTAAGAAATATTGCCGAAGTAACAACAGCGGTTGCAACAGGTGCTCTTACCAAGAAAATCACAGTTGATGCCCAGGGTGAAATTCTGGAGTTAAAAAACACGATTAATACAATGGTTGACCAGCTTTCAACATTCGCTTCTGAAGTAACAAGGGTGGCAAGGGAAGTTGGAACCGAAGGAAAACTTGGTGGTCAGGCAGAAGTAAAAGGAGTAGGTGGTACTTGGAAAGATTTGACTGACTCAGTAAACATGATGGCAAATAACTTAACAAACCAGGTAAGAGATATTGCTAAAGTAACAACAGCAGTTGCTAATGGTGATTTAACCAAGAAAGTAACAGTAAATG
>CAYRDV010000056.1:0-19058 GCA_964422885.1 uncultured Candidatus Sericytochromatia bacterium | reverse complement strand
GGAACCTGGAAAGACTTAACAGATTCAGTTAACATGATGGCAACTAATCTAACAAATCAGGTAAGAGATATTGCGAAAGTAACAACAGCGGTTGCAACCGGAGATTTAACCAAAAAAGTAACTGTTGCGGTAAAAGGTGAAATTCTTGATCTTAAGAATACTATCAATACAATGGTTGACCAGCTTTCAACATTCGCTTCTGAGGTAACCAGGGTGGCAAGGGAAGTTGGTACTGAAGGAAAACTTGGTGGACAGGCTGAAGTAAAAGGGGTAGGTGGAACCTGGAAAGACCTGACGGACAACGTAAATTCAATGGCAAGTAACCTGACAGCTCAGGTACGTAATATTGCCGAAGTAACGATTTCAGTTGCCAATGGTGACCTTTCAAAGAAAATCACTGTTGACGTAAGAGGTGAATTTTTACAGTTAAAAGAAACAATGAATACGATGGTAGATCAGCTCCGGTCATTTGCATCTGAAGTAACCAGGGTGGCAAGGGAAGTTGGTACTGAAGGAAAACTCGGTGGTCAGGCATATGTAACTGGTGTTGCCGGAACCTGGAAAGATTTAACGGATTCAGTAAATTTTATGGCAAGTAATCTGACAGCTCAGGTACGTAACATCGCAACAGTAACAACAGCGGTTGCAAACGGTGACTTAACCAAGAAAATTACAGTTGATGTAAAAGGTGAAATCCTGGAGCTTAAGAACACAATTAATACGATGGTGGATCAGCTTAACTCATTTGCATCTGAAGTAACGAGGGTGGCAAGGGAAGTTGGAACAGAAGGAAAACTCGGTGGTCAGGCACAGGTAAAAGGAGTTTCAGGGGTATGGAAAGATCTTACGGACAATGTAAACTCAATGGCAGCCAACCTGACAAACCAGGTACGTGGTATTGTAAAAGTTGTAACTTCAGTTGCCAATGGTGACCTGAAACAAAAACTGATGGTGGAGGCAAAAGGTGAAATAGCAGAGCTGGCAGGCACGATTAACAGTATGATTGATACGCTGGCAACATTTGCAGATCAGGTAACTACAGTGGCAAGAGAGGTTGGAGTTGAAGGAAAACTTGGTGGTCAGGCAAAAGTTCCCGGGGCCGCAGGAACCTGGAGAGATTTGACAGATAACGTAAATCAGCTGGCCGCAAATCTGACAACACAGGTGAGAGCAATTGCGGAAGTGGCAACAGCCGTTACCAAAGGTGACCTGACACGATCAATTGCAGTTGAAACCCAGGGAGAACTGGCAATCCTGAAAGATAATATTAACCAGATGATTTCCAACCTGAGAGATACTACCCAAAAAAGTACTGAACAGGATTGGTTAAAGACTAATCTGGCAAAATTTACCAGAATGCTGCAAGGCCAAAGGGATTTGGAAGCGGTATCAAAACTGATATTATCAGAGATTGCGCCACTGTTATCAGCACAACATGGCGTATTTTACCTGATGGATGCAGAAGGTGATGAATTTTCCCTCAAATTATTAAGTTCTTATGCCTATAAAGAGCGAAAAAACCTTTCCAACCGCTTTAGGCTGGGAGAAAGCCTGGTCGGACAATGTGCTCTTGAAAAGGAAAGAATTTTAATAACTGATGTTCCGGCGGACTATATCAAGATTAACTCAGGTCTTGGAGAATGTTCACCGCTCAATATTATTGTTCTTCCGGTAATTTTTGAACAACAGGTTAAAGCAATAATTGAACTGGCTTCATTCCATGTCTTTAGTGAGGTCCATTTAAATTTTCTGGACCAGCTTACAGAAAGTATTGGTATCGTACTTAACACAATCGCAGCCAGTATGAGAACCGAAGAACTGCTTAAACAGTCACAGTCAATGGCGGATGAACTAAGGAGCCAACAGCAGGAGCTAACTGAAACGAATAAACGACTTGAAATGCAGGCAAAATCATTACAGGCATCAGAAGAACTTCTCAAATCACAACAGGAAGAACTTCAGAATACCAACGAAGAATTACAGGAAAAAGCAAGGCTCTTATCTATCCAGAATTCAGAGGTTGAGCGTAAGAACAAAGAAATTGAATTTGCAAAAAAATCACTGGAAGAAAAAGCAGATCAGCTTGCCCTTACATCCAAGTATAAATCTGAATTCCTGGCTAATATGTCCCATGAGTTAAGAACACCTCTTAACAGTATGCTGATTTTATCAAGTATGCTGGCAGAAAATCTGGAACAGAACCTTTCAGGTAAACAGGTTGAATTTGCAAAAACAATATATTCATCAGGCTCGGATCTACTTGACCTGATAAATGAAGTACTTGATCTGGCCAAAATTGAATCTGGTACTATTTCAATGGATGTCATTGAAACATTCTTTACAGACCTCTACGATTATGTTGAAAGAGGATTCAGGCAACTGGCAAATAACAAAAACCTAGATTTTAAAATTGAACTTGATGATAATCTTCCAAAAGCCATTTATACTGACTCAAAACGTTTACAACAGGTAATCAAAAATCTCTTATCCAATGCCTTTAAATTTACTGATGAAGGGCAGGTTACATTAAGAATTGGTATTGCAGATATGGGCTGGAGCCATGATCACAAAATTCTCAATATTTCCAGCAATGTTCTGTATTTCTCAGTAACAGATTCAGGTATTGGTATTCCAAAAGAGAAACAAAAAATTATTTTTGAATCTTTCCAGCAGGCTGATGGAACAACAAGCCGTAAATATGGAGGAACAGGTCTTGGATTATCCATAAGCAGGGAAATAGCTCATTTGCTAGGTGGTGAAATTACACTGGTAAGCGCATTCGGAAAGGGAAGTACCTTTACCCTTTATTTACCAGAAACATATATCCCAATCCAAAATACTCTAAAAGACATACTATCAGATGATCTTTACCAGTTAAAGAACTATAATCCAATGCTTGATTCAGCAAAAAATAATTCTGATATTCAGTTAAATCTGCAAAGTCTAGTGATTAATGATGACAGAAAAAATATCAGAGATGGGGATAAGATCTTATTAATTGTTGAAAATGATATTAATTTTGCTAATACTGTGATGGATATTGCTCGTGAAAAAAGCTTTAAAGTAATAATTGCTTTGAACAGTGAAACTGCTCTGATATTAACAAAACAATATAAACCTGATGCAATTACACTGGATATCAGGTTACATGAAATGGATGGCTGGTCAGTACTTGATCGCTTAAAGCATGACCCTCAGACAAGACATATACCAATAACCATTATCTCTGTAAATGATTATATGCCTGGAATTATTAAACATGGTGTGCTTTCTCAATTAAAAAAACCAGCAACTCCGGAAGATATTGAAAATGCTCTCGACAATTTAAATAGCTTCCTTGAAAAGGAGTGTAAAACTCTTCTTATTGCCGTTGGAAATGAGGAGCAGTGCTATAGTATTCTTGATTTGATTGGCAATAGTGATGTAAATGTTACGGCAGTTGAATCAGGGGAAAAAGCACTGGAAGAAGTACAAAAAAAGGATTTCGAATGTATTGTGATAACTCTTGAATTAACAGATATGAGCGCTTTTGAACTTATGAACAAATTTAAGGATATACCTGAAGTTTACCATACACCAATTATTGTCTTGATCGATAGAGAATTGTCTTCTGAAGAGTCTTCTTTTATTCATGATATTTCTGGTTCTCTGGTAGTAAAAACATTATCTTCATTAGAGCGTTTGCTTGATGAAACAACTTTATATCTGCACCGTGTAGAAGCAAATCTTCCAGAAAATAAAAGAACTATTTTAAGGCAATTACATCAGAAAGATGCAGTCCTTTCAAATCGTAAAATCCTGATTGTTGATGATGATGTGAGAAATATATTTGCCCTGACAAGTTTACTTGAACGGCATGAAATGGAGGTAATATATGCTAAAAATGGTAAAGATGGTCTTGAAGCTTTAGCAAAAACACCAACCATAGACATGGTTCTGATGGATATTATGATGCCTGAAATGGACGGATATCAAACAATACATGCAATAAGAAACATTGAGCAATTTAAGGAGTTACCGATTATTGCTCTTACAGCAAAAGCAATGAAAGGGGATCGTGAAAAATGTATTGAGGCCGGAGCATCAGATTATATAAGCAAACCGGTAAATAATGAACAATTATTATCATTACTGAGGGTTTGGTTATACCAAAATTAGGAAAAATTTAAATGGACTTTTTGGAAAAAGACTCCGGTAAAGCAAATAAATCAATAAAAGGAACCTTTGATAACTTACCGGTTATATCTGCATCAGAAAATGGTGATAGTGATACAAACGTGTTACCAGATATATCATCTCACCAACATGATAGTAGTGAACCTGTAACAGAGCTAGAGATAAATGATGAATTAATTTTGCCTGAAATTACGATACAGCAATCTTCATTACCTGAAAATGTCCCTTTAAAAGAAGCAAAGGTCTTATCTTTACAAAAAGAAAACGATGAAAATAGTAATGAAATTATTTATGCTAATGAGCTTGAAGAACTGGAAATAGATATTTTTATTGAAGCAATAAAAAGATACTATGGCCTTAATTTAAAAAATTATCTGCTTTCTACCCTAAAGAAAAAAATTTTAAATATGGTAAGTTTTGAGGGCCTTAATTCAATAACGGGTCTTCTGGAAAAAATTCTTCATAATGAAAATAGTTTGAAAAGATTTGTTTTTTCGGTTTCGCTAAATGTTACTACAATGTTTTATGAACCTGCTTTTTACCTTGCTCTAAGAAAAAATGTGATACCTGTTTTAAGGGAACTTTCCTTTATACGAATATGGATTACAGGTTGCTCAACAGGAGAAGAAGTTTATTCAATGGCCATACTTCTCCAAGAAGAAGGATTATTTAAAAAGTGTAAAATTTATGCAACCGATACAAATGAGACAAGTTTAAAAAAGGCAAAAACTGGAATCTACCCATTACAGCTTATGAGGGAATATACAACAAATTATTTAAAATCCGGAGGAAGAGAAGTTTTTTCAGAATATTATACTTCTGGTTATGATAGTGTCCTTTTTAAGCCTTTTCTAAAAAAAAATATTATTTTTTCATGCCATGATTTTTCCTTTGATGGTGTTTTTAATGATTTTGACCTAATTATTTGTAGGGACATAATGTATTACTTTAATTCTCAAATCCAAAAAAAAGCATGGAAATTATTGTATAAAAGCCTTTATCCTGAAGGTTTTTTGGGGCTGGGTAAGAATGAATCAATACATAAAATCAGAGAGCAATATAATTATGAAGAAATTTCTTCAAAAACTGGAATATTAAAAAAGACTATAGAAAAAGATTAATAAATTTACGAGAAAATATTAAAATGGACTTAACAGGAAGAATAGAGTAAAAAAAATTGAATATGGAGTTTGAGGATAAAATAAGTATTTTACTGGTAGATGATCACTATGAGAATCTACTTGCTCTCGAAGCTATTCTTGATCGTTTGGGGCAAAATCTGGTAAAAGCCTCTTCTGGTGAAGAAGCTCTAAAATGTCTTTTGGATCAGGATTTCGCCCTTATTTTAATGGATGTGCAAATGCCAACTATGGATGGCTTTGAAACAGCAAGATTAATAAGAAACCGGGAAAAAACAAAAGATACTCCAATAATTTTTTTAACAGCAATAAACCGTGATGCTTCCCATATTTCATATGGCTATTCTCTGGGGGCAGTAGATTATATTTTTAAACCACTTAACCCTGAGATATTAGTGTCTAAGGTTAGTGTATTTGTAGAATTATTTAAAAAAACAAAGGAATTAAAACAACAATTAGCTGCTTATAAAGAACTGGAAACTTTTACATACTCCATATCACATGATCTTGGAGCACCTCTCAGGATGATTAACAGTTTTTCTTCATTATTACTTGAGCGTTATTCAAAAGTACTGGATGAAAGCGGAAAAGAATTTTTAAATATAATATCCAGTCAGGCAAAACAAATGAAACAGTTAATAGATGATCTCTTAAATTTTTCAAGAATAAGCCAAAAGGGTGTTGATCGTTCGAGCATATCAATGAACGAACTGGCTGAATATGTTGTTACAGAAATAAAAAAATTATTACCTGACCGGACTATTGATATTATTATTGATGAATTACCCCCTACTCTTGGAGATAGAACAATGATCAAGCAGGTCTTATACAACCTGATTTCTAATTCATTTAAATATACTAGATATAAAGATAAACCTTTAATCAAGATTGGATATATCGCCAGAGATAATGAAATAGTTTACTTTGTTGAAGACAACGGTGTTGGTTTTGACATGCAATATGCAAATAAATTATTTGATGTTTTTCAAAGACTACATTCAGAAGTTGAATTTGAAGGTACAGGTATAGGCTTGGCAATTGTAAGGCGTATTATCCAAAAACATGGTGGGAAAGTATTTGCCGAAGGTAAGGTAAATAATGGGGCAAAATTTTTCTTTTCTCTTCCTAAAATAAATTTTGAAGAAGTAAAATTACTGGATAAAAATTCAGAAGCTGGAGAATAAAAAGTCAGAATCAGAATTTATACCACAAGGGTATTCCTGTTAGTCACATAATTAAAGAAATTTTCAGGATTAAGAAAATAAGTTTTAACCTAAATAAATTTTTATCTTTCTCCATGTAATGGTTATAATTAACAAATAAAAAATAAATATTAAAACGGTAAATAATATGGAACAGTTAGATATTTTTTCAAGCACATTACAGGAAACAAAACCGGATGAAAAAAAATTACAGGAAATAAAGCAACCTAAAATAGTTCTGGAAGCACAGGAACCAAAAAGCAAACTTCATACCTATCTAGATCAGCTAGTTGAAAAGTATAAAATACCTGATTTTTTTACCAATGATCCTTTACGTTTTCCTCATCGTTATAAAGATCCAAAAGATCAGGAAATAATGGGGTTTATTGCCGCAATGATGGCGCAGGGAAAAAGAACCTCAATTGTCGCAAATCTTGAAAAACTTGAAGTTTTAATGGATAAAAACCCTTATGAATTTGTCGCCAATTTCGATTATTCTACTCAGGCAGAACGTTTTGCAGATTTTAATCATTTTGCTTATAAAAATATTCCAGGTTCTGATGTTGTATGTATTATTTATCTATTAAAGCAGGTGATTGCAAAATACGGTTCTCTTAAAAAGTTATTTCTGGAAGGATTGAATCCGACCAAACAGAAAAATGTAAAAGAAGCCCTGATTCATTTTACCGAAACAATATTTAATTTTGAGCCTCCTCCTGATATGAACCCTATACCAGGTAGAATAAAATCTTTACTGCCAAACCCAAACAAAGGGAGTGCCTGTAAACGGTTAAATATGTATCTTAGATGGGTAGTACGAAAAGATAATGTAGATTTGGGTTTATGGACCGAAGTCCCAACCTCAATGCTGATTATTCCTCTTGATTTTCACGTTTCCAAGCTTTCAAGAGAATTGGGCTTAACCAGTCGAAAGCAGGATGACTGGAAAACTGCTGAAGAAATTACAGATAGATTAAAAGAATTTGATCCTGAAGATCCTTCAAAATATGATTTTGCTATTTTTGGTATGGGAATTTCAGGGGAAAAACCCTTTATTCCACAAACCTAACTACAGATGACACAATTAAAAACTCAGATTAACACAGATAAGTTTCATAATATTTTTTATTTATTATTTAAAATATCTGTGATAATCAGTGTAATCTGTGGTTTAAATTCTAATGGGCTAAAATGCAAACTAAAAATGTAGAACTATTTATTGCTGTTAAACAATTGCGAGCAAAATGGAAACAGTCTATACTTGCTGTTCTTAGTGTTGCCGTTGGCGTTACCATTCTTATATGTGCATTGTCTTTAACAAATGGGTTCGAAAAAGATTTGGTAAATAAAATACTAGGTACAAATCCTCATATTTCATTGGAATCTGCTTTAAGTGACCGAATTTTAAATTATAATAATTTCACAAAAAAACTGGAAAAAATTCCTGAAATTAAAGCTATAAGCCCAATTATAAAAGGTCAGGCTTTAATAAATAATGGCATTGAAGTAAAAGGAATTCTGGTCTATGGCATAGATCCTGAAAGGGAAAATAAAGCATCTAATTTTAATAAATATGTTATAGAAGGTGGCTTAAGCAGCACAGAAAGAAGCTCTATAGTTTTAGGCTCTGAGCTGGCAAAAAAAATGGCTTTAACAGTTGGTGATTATGTCCAGCTGGTTACTGGCATCGGAGTAATGACTCCATTAAAAATAACGGGGCTCTTTCAGGCAAATTTTTACGAAATTGATGTCAGGGTTGGCTATATTAATATTGCCGAAGCACAAAGAATATACAATCTCCCAAATGCTGTAAATGCTCTTTCTGTTAAGCTTTATGACCCTTTTCAGGCAGATTCGGTAAGCGAAAAAATTCTGGAGATTGTACCGGCTTTTAATGTCAGAAGCTGGCTAAGAGATAATAAAGGGTTGCTTGCGGCAATGGCAACAGAGAAAAAAGTAATTTTCCTGGTGATGATGTTTATAATTATTGTTGCGATGCTTGGAATTGCTAATTTACTGGTAATGATTGTTCTTGAAAAAACGATGGAAATCAGTATTCTCAGGGCAATAGGTGCCAGTAAAAGAAATATCAGTCTGATATTTTTATTTCAGGGAATTGTTATAGGCCTGACTGGAATTATTTCAGGATGTCTTGGCGGATATTTTGTCTCACTGATGCTTTCAAAATACCCTATAACTCTGCCAAGCGAAGTATATATTATTGGTAATCTACCTATAAATATGCAGCTCAAAGACTTTATTTTTGTTTCATTATCTGCTTTTATAGTATGTTTGTTTGCCAGCATTGTTCCGGCCAGAAGAGCAGTAAAATTAAAACCGATTGAAACTATTAGACGTAATAGTTAAACAAGTATAAACATTTAAGATCTTCAAGACAGACTTCTTTTTATTAATCGTTAAATAATAAAAAATCTGGTAAACTTCTGAATAAAGGGAATAAGATCTACATTGTAGTACGTAAAATTGAATGTAAGGAAAAATATGGACACATTTGAAGAAGGCTTTAAAACGATAGAGAAAAAGGAATATCCAAAGGAATTAGCAATACTTCCCTTAAGAGATATTGTTATTTATCCTGGTATGATTTTGCCCTTATCAGTTGGTAGAGAAAAATCCATAAAGTTAGTAAACGAAGTCATGGAAGGTAATAAATTAATTGGTCTGGTTACTCAAAAAAATGCCCAGAAAGAAGAAGTTACCGAAAAAGATATGTACAAATTTGGAACAATCGGATTGGTACATAAGGTAATCAAAACACCTGATGATAATATCCGAATTGTTATTCAGGGTCTGGAAAGAATAAAGTTAAAAAAAGTAATCAGTACAAAACCTTACTGGAAGGCAAAAATACAGGTAACAGATGAACCAAAAGAAACAAATGTAGATATTCAGGCATTAATGAAGAATTTAGTATCACTTTTTCAAAAAGCAGTAAATATTTCTAACTACCTTCCCCAGGATTTGATTATTGCTTCGATGAATATTGAGGATCCTAGTAAACTAGCCTATCTGATCGCTTCCAATGTCCAGTTTAAAATTGAAGAACAGCAAACAATACTGGAAGTTTCAGATCAAAAAGAAAAGCTGGAAAAGGTTACTGAATACCTCACAAGAGAAATTTATCTGCTTGAACTTGGAAAAAAAATTCAGACATCGGTACAAAGTACCATTGGTAAAAACCAAAAGGAATATTTTTTACGGGAACAGCTAAATGCAATTCGAAAAGAACTTGGCGAGGATGATGAGCGCAGTATTGAAATCAGAGAAATAAGAGAAAAATTAGAAAAAACAAATATTTCCCCGGAAGCAATGAAAGAAGCAAACCGAGAAATAGACCGTCTGGAAAAACTGCCTATAGCTTCTGCCGAATATTCTGTTGTGAGAACCTATCTTGACTGGTTTACCAAACTTCCCTGGAACAAAAATACAAAAGAACGGGTGGACATAAAAAAGGCAGAGGAGCTACTAAATAGAGATCATTACGGGCAGGAAAAATTAAAAGAAAGGATAATTGAATACCTTTCAGTTTATAAGCTTAAGAAATCAAAATTGAAAAAAAATGAAAACCCACGTAGCCCAATCCTATGTTTTGTAGGTCCTCCAGGTGTTGGAAAAACTTCATTTGGCCGCTCAATAGCTGAAGCTCTCAATCGTAAATTTGTCAGAATGTCTTTGGGTGGTATCAGAGATGAATCGGAAATAAGGGGACATAGAAGAACTTATGTTGGAGCACTGCCTGGTAGAATAATCCAGGGCCTGGTAAGAGCTGAATCAAAAAACCCGGTTTTTATGCTTGATGAAGTTGATAAAATGGGCATCAGTTTTCAGGGGGACCCTGCAGCGGCTTTGTTAGAAGTTCTTGATCCTGAACAAAACAAGGATTTTAGAGATCATTATATTGATGTACCTTTTGATTTAAGCAGTGTCATGTTTATAACCACAGCTAATGTTTTAGACCCATTACCACCTGCTTTGCGGGACCGGATGGAAATAATCGAATTATCAAGCTATACTATTGATGAAAAACTGAATATAGCTAAAAATCATCTGATACCCAAGCAGATGAAAGAACATGCAATAGAGTTAAAGCAACTTAGTTTTAATGATGATGCTGTTCTGGAAATAATATCTAAATATACCAGAGAATCAGGGGTTAGAAATCTTGAAAGGACAATTGCCACTATTTGCCGTAAATCTATTACTAAGATCCAGAGAGAGAAAAAAAATAAGCTGATCGTAAATCAAAAAATAATTCACGAATTCTTAAAACGCCCCAGATATTTCCCTGAAACAGAAGTTGAGGAAAGAATGGGTATTCCTGGTATTGCCATTGGCCTTTCGTGGACACAGGTGGGAGGAGATATTTTATTTATTGAAGCAGCTCGGACCAAAGGCAAAAGGAATCTACGACTTACTGGTCAACTTGGTGACGTGATGAAAGAATCAGCTCAGACTGCCCTTTCATATATTTACTCTAATGCCACTGACCTTGGTATTGATGATAATCTAATTGAGAATACAGAAATCCATTTGCATGTTCCAGCAGGAGCTATTCCCAAAGATGGCCCTTCAGCAGGTATAACAATGGCAACAGCAATAGCCTCTTTACTTACCGGAAAACTTGTAAAACCAAGATTGGGAATGACTGGTGAAATAACCCTTAGAGGTAATGTTTTACCTATAGGCGGAGTAAAAGAGAAAATTCTGGCAGCACACAGGGCCGGCCTGAATGAAATTATTATGCCAAAACGTAATCAGGCTGATGTAGAAGAAGATGTACCTGAAAATGTTCGTAAAGAAATAAAATTCCATTATGTTTCGGAAATGAAAGAAGTGCTGGTATTAGCTTTGAAATCAGCAAAAAATGATAGAATGAAAAATTTAGTGAGAAGTTTTTAATTATGGATTGTTGATATTAATATTCCTTTTTTCAACCTTCCTGTTCAGAGAGACTTATTAAACCATTTAGAAATAGTTTTGGCTGCTCCATAATTTTATCATGTTCGTTAAGGCTATTTTTTAACCATAATTCATGTTTAAAAATTAGAATTTCTGAAAATTCATTCTCCAGCGATTCTTTAATTTCATTATTTAAATCAGAATTACGAAGAAGTTTTAATATTTCCTGGATAATAATAGTTTGTTTTTTTTCTTTATTAGTGGAGTTAAAATTTTTGCTGGTAGTACCAGATGTGTTTTTAAATACTTCATTTGATGTAATTGCGTTGAAGGTAACATCTGCTGATTTATTATCAAAATAATAATAAAATAGTCGTTCTCTGACATTTAAGATATCTCCGAATAAAACAATCCTCAGCATCAAAATAATATCGGCCCCAAGTATTAACGGGAAGCTAAATAATTTTTTTAAACTACTGGTTTGGAAAACACCATAAATAATAAAGGCATTAAAATTATACATAAACTCAGAAAATCTTTCTACAACATTCATACCAGATGTATCTAAACCTCTTGCTCCCGAAAACTGGCTATATTTTTCCAGAATATTTCCTTTATTATCAATAAAAAATGTATCAGTATTACATAGGATAGCTTGTGGATTTTGTTCTAATTTAAAAATACATTTTGAGATAAAATCAGGATGCCATCTGTCATCATGTGCTGCCCACATAAAATACTCACCAGAAGCAAGCTCAAGAACCCGCTGAAAATTTTTGGCAGAACCAAGGTTATCTTGGTTTCTATAATATTTTATTCTGGAATCTTTGTTTATATAAGCATTACAAATTTCAAGTGTATTATCTGTCGAAGCATTATCACAGATAATCAGTTCAAAGTCCTGATAGTTTTGTGCCAGTAATGAGTCTAAAGCTCCTGATAAAAACACTCCACCATTATAGACAGGCATCCCAATACTCATTTTAGCTGGTTTTTCATCAGTGGTTAAACTTTGTAAATCAGCCGTATATTCTATCTTATTTTCTGATTGTAATTTAAACAGTCCTTTTATTAGAATTCTGTATTTTGTAACAAGATCAAATTCATTTAATATATTATTCAGCCATATTTGATTTTCATTGATTAAATAATTTATCACATCTTTAAAACAGTCTTTCTTTTGCAAAGACTGAACCGAAAGAGCTTCAGAATAAATTTTAATTACTTCAAGAAATAATGCCGAATAAGGCTTTGAATCTATGTTTTTGTCATCATTACTAATCTCATGGGCATTAGCACCAAGAATTTTTTCAAAGTTTTTATAAATCCTTGATAAAGATAAACCCAGATTTCCTGTTAACAAGTCATCTTCATTAAGTATTGGTGTTTCTATACTTAATTTAAAACTAAATATTTTTTTCAAGATTTAGCTATTACTAATAAAAATGATAATTTTGAGTGTTATAATCTCTATTATAACTTAATGGGGAATGGGCATGTCTAAAACTATGAAGATAGGAGAGCTTGCCGAAAAAGCAGGGGTCACTCCAAGAACAATCAGATACTATGAAGAATTAAACCTGATAAAACCTTCTAAATATAGTGAAAAGGGATTTCGCTTATACTCTGAAAGTACACTGGACAGGCTAAATTTTATAAAAGACCTGAAAGATCTTGAATTTACCCTTGATGAAATTAAAGCTCTTATTTTTACACTTGACTCCTGTAAAACAGGTAAAGAATTTGCCAGTATCTTAATGCCGATTCTTAGGGAAAAACAGGCAAAAACTATTAATAAAATTAATACTTACAGTAAAATAAAAGATGATATGCTGGAGTATTATAATGCAATGAAAACGACTATTAAATAACTTCTTTGTTTCGGCTCCGCTCAACGAATGAATAATGATGTTTATTCAAAATATGAAATAAAAATTTATAAAAAATTAAAGCTAAATTTTGAATTATCTTAGTAAGATAATTATAGATAAATTTTTGAAAACCCCATTTTTTTTGATCTTTGAATCTTATTTAATTATTTTTTTTATAAGCTTAAGGTCAAATGAAGGCTCATTGTTTGAAATCGAGTCAGCATCTTTTTTCTTTTTAAATTTTGGCTTTTTTGGTATATTTCTAAATTTGCCATTTTTTTCCATAAGCTCATAACCCTTCATTTTTGGAGGTCTAAGTTTAATTAAAGGTAATCTGTCCATAGTTGTAAATAACCTTATTATAGTATATATTTTATTTTGACATATTTTGTTCATATTTTGGTAAATAATATTAACCAATTTTCTTGAAAGGTTTTGAAATGGATAAAGAATCTTTATTAAAAAGTGTAAATGCAATAAAAGGTGTTCAAGGTTCTATGCTTGTAAGTAAGGATGGCCTTGTGCTTGTAAACTCTATGCCAGATTCGGTTGATCCGAACCTGATAAGCGCAGTATTATCCTCAATGTTTACAAATATAGATGTACAGTCAAAAAGAATGCAGAGAGGAAAATTAAAAAGATTTTTTATTGAAACCGATCAGGAAACAATAAGCCTGGTTGAGGTTGATGCAAATGGAGACGTTCTTTTAATTTTCAGCCAGTTTGACAAAGATATTGATTTTAATGAAGTCAATGCTGCCCTTGAAAATGTCACTAAAGTATAATATAAAAAATTTTCCGGTATAAAAAATTTGAAAGCCGAAATTTTGTGTATTGGTACAGAACTTTTACTTGGTGATGTAATAAATACTAATGCTGCTTTTCTGGGAAAAGAATTATCTGGTATAGGAATAGACCTGTATTATATTACTACTGTAGGTGATAATAAAGAAAGGATTGTTGATTCCCTGAATCTGGCCTGCCAAAGAGCTGATATTATTATTACCAGTGGTGGTTTAGGTCCTACAGAAGATGATCTTACCCATGAGTGTATTGCCAGGTTTCTTGAAGTAGAACAGGACTTTCACCAGGATATTGCGGATAGATTAGAATCCTGGTTTAAGTCTCGTGGCAGAGAACTGGTAAAATCAAACCTTAAACAGGCATATTTCCCTCATGGAGCAGATATTTTACCAAATCCTCATGGTACAGCTCCAGGAATTATTTATACCAAAAACAATAAAACTCTCCTAACTTTTCCTGGTGTTCCCAGTGAGCTTAAGGATATGTGGAATAACACAGCAAAAATTTATCTTCAGAACCTGATGCCAGTAAAATCTGTTATAAAATCCAGGATATTACGTTTTGCTGGTGAAGGAGAATCAGCCCTTGCTGAAAAGGTAGCCGATTTTCTTAATCTGCCTAACCCTACTGTAGCTCCGCTTGCCGGAAAAGGTGAAGTTATCCTGAGAGTTACAGCAAAAGCAGAAAATGAAGAAAAAGCCGAAGAACTGATTAAACCTGTTGAACAGGAAATTATCAGTAGATTTCCCAAATTTTATTATGGAGCTGATAATGAAAACCTTCCTTCAGTAGTAGGAAAATTACTGAATGATAAAAATCAGACTCTTGCTGTTGCCGAATCATTTACCGGAGGACTTGTAGCAGAAAGAGTTGTGTCTGTTCCTGGAGCTTCCAGATATTTTAAACTTGGCATCGTTAGTTATAGTACTGAAATGAAACTTGAATTACTGGGTGTAGATAAGGATATTATTGAGCAACACACAGTTGTAAGTGCAGAAGTAGCATCTCAAATGGCCGAAAAAGTAAGAAAGCTGGCAGGCTCCGATTGGGGAATAGGGACAACAGGCCTTGCAGGTCCGGCAACAGACAGCGATGATGGTAAAGTAGGAACAATTTTTGTGGCAGTTGCATCAGAAAACAGGACAGAAGTAAGAAAACTTAATTATGCTGGTATGAAAAGGGAAGATATTATTTTTCTGGGTTCACAGGCAGCAATAAATTTATTAAGATTGTGTATACAAGAAGTGAGGGGGAAGTGAGGCGATAAGGCTCTGCCTTATCTGTGAGGCAGCAAGCAAGCTTGCTTGTGAGGGGGAAGTAAAGAAGTGAAAAGAAGTTTTTTTCTTCCTTCTTCCTCACTTCCTCCTCACTTAAGACAACTTTAGTTGTCTGACCTCACTAAACGAAGTGGCCTCACTAAGGTATTTTTTAAGGTAAAGAAAATGAAAGCAATAGTAATATCTGAACATGGTGGAACTGAAGTTTTAAAATATGGTGAAGCCGATACTCCACAAATTTCCTCTACAGAAGTTTTAATAAAAGTAAAAGCCTGTGCTTTAAATCATCTTGATCTCTGGGCCAGAAAAGGCTTACCCAATGTAAAATTACCTCTTCCACTGATTCCTGGTTGTGACATTTCCGGTGTGGTTGAAAGTATTGGTAATCAGGTAACAAACTGTAAGCCTGGAGACCGGGTTATGGTTTCACCGGGACTTAGCTGTGGAGCTTGTGAATATTGTCTTTTGGGAGAAGATAACCTTTGTGCATCTTATAAAGTAATTGGTTATTTAGCAAACGGGGGTTATGCTGAATATGCCAAAGCACCTCAACAAAATATTTTACCTATACCACAACATATAGGTTTTGAAGAAGCTTCAGCTATACCACTGGTTTTTACTACTGCCTGGCATATGTTGGTTACAAGAGCCAAGTTACAACCTGGCGAAGATGTCCTGATACATGCGGCAGGTAGTGGTGTAGGAATGGCAGGGATTCAGATAGCCAAGCTTATAGGAGCAAGGGTTATTACTACTGCCAGCAGTGATGAAAAACTCCATAAAGCAAAAGAGCTTGGGGCGGATGAAACAATTAATTATGCAGATCAGGATTTTGTTAAAGAAGTAAAAAGACTAACCGGAAGAAAAGGTGTCGATGTAGTTTTTGAACACGTTGGTGGAGACAATTTTCAAAAAAGTATTGCTTCACTTGTCCGTAATGGCAGGCTTGTTACCTGTGGTACAACAGCAGGGCCTATGGCAAATATTGATTTACGAATGCTGTTTTATAAACATCTGACTTTTTACGGCTCTTTTATGGGTAGTAAAGGTGAACTTTTTAATGTCCTTAAATTCTTTGAACAGGGAAAATTAAAAGCGGTTGTAGATCAGGTTTTACCTCTAAAAGACGCTGCTCAGGCACACAATTTACTGGAAGAACGCAAACAATTCGGTAAGGTGGTTCTGAACCCTGAATTGGGTTAGGTGTTTTTTATATGGAATCAGAATCTATTGATTCAGAAGAACCCTTTATTACAAGAGAAAAAATCAAGGAAAGATTATTAAAAGGGATAATTAAAAATTATTATCATGCTGAAGCTAATGTATTCACACCTAAATACCTGAAAGCTCTTGAAGCCGGGATTCTTAATTGCAGGTATCTTGATATAAATAATTTAAACCGTGATTTTGTTGATACCAAAGGTTTTTCAGTAGTTTTTAAACGTAATCGTCTTGAACAGGTAAAAAAGCAATTTCCTTTTTTTAGTCAGTATCTTGATTTTGCTCTTGATCCTTTTTGTAATGCTTTTTATCTAAACCCTCTTTTACTTGTGGATAATTCAAAGGTAGAACCTCATATAGACAGAAGTTTACGTTCATATTTAAAAACAATTGAACCGCCTTTATTTGTAAGTGTTCTATATGCAAAAGTACCGGAAGACCTAAATGGAGGAGAACTTGTTTTAGTCTGTAATAAAAAACGGGTTGGGGAAATAAAGCCAAAGGCAAATACATTACTTTTTTTTCAGGGACATCTTACACATTCAGTAAACAAGGTTAAAAGTAAAGGAAGCAGGCTAAGTCTGGTATGTGAACAATACTCACTTGAGGAAAATGAACTGGATAAAATACCGGAATTTTTAATCGAATCGAGAAAACTAAAATATTAGCCAAAATATATCATAATAATTTACCACAGATAAACCCAGATAAAGACAAGGATTTACACAGATAAATATCAAATAAAATTTTTTAGTAATTTTTATATCTGTGGGTATCCGAATTTCATCTGTACCATCTGTGGTTTTATACTTTTATTAAAGATACAAGTTAGTCAGGTTTTGAATTCAAGAATCTCTTTTGCATCAAAAGTACAGATATAACTATGGGTATCAATATCAGCACCACACCTTTTGTAAAAATCAATAGCCGATGTATTCCAGGTATTTACCTGCCAGCGAACTCTTTTACAGTCTTCATTTCTGGCCACTTCAAAAATTCCTTCCAGTAATTTACTGCCAGCCTTCTGCCCTCTACAACTCTCTCTTACATATAAATCATCAAGGTAAAGTGATTTTCCTACCCATGAATAATAAGCAAAAAAATAGGTAGCAATACCAACAATTTCTTTTTCTTCATTTTCAGCAATCAGACATTGGAAAAAATCTTTTTCTTTTTTCATCTGTTCTACCGAATTGGTTACTTTTTCCGGTGCTCCGACAAACTCAGCCAGTCCTTTCACCAAAGAAAGAATCGAAAAAAAATCTGCTTCAATTGCTTTTCTAATTATCATTTATTGAATAATTTGGATAAATTAGTATGAAACGGTGGTCTGATAATTCCCTTTTCGGTAATAATAGCAGTGATATATTTATGTGGAGTCACATCAAAAGCCGGATTAGCAACATTTATACCTTCAGGAGCAAATCTTTTTCCACCAATAATTGTTATTTCCTCAGGTTTTCTCTCCTCTATAATAATTTCTTCTCCACTTGTTAAGCCTAAATCGATTGTAGAAGATGGAGCTGCTACATAAAATGGAATACCGTTTTCTTTTGCCAGTACTGCTACAGAGTAAGTACCAATCTTATTTGCAGTATCGCCACTTTCGGTTATTCTGTCAGCACCAACAATAACCAGATCAATTTCTCCTTTATTAAGAAAATAGCCTGCCATACTATCAGTAATCAATGTTGCAGGGATTTTTTCCTCAACCATTTCCCAGGCTGTAAGCCTTGCACCTTGTAATAAAGGTCTTGTTTCGTCAACATAAACATGGATATTTTTACCAGCATGATGCGCTGTTCTGATTACTCCAAGGGCCGTCCCATAAAAAGCAGTAGCCAGAGAACCGGCGTTACAATGGGTTAAAATACGCGCACCCTGTGGTACCAATTCCAAACCAAATCTTCCAATTGACCGACACATGTCTTCATCTTCAGTATCAATAAGTTTTGCTTCTTCTACCAAAAGCTGTTTTAGGATATGTACAGAAACATCTTCATTAGCATGAGCAATATTAGTCATTCGGTCCAAAGCCCAAAATAAATTAACGGCAGTTGGTCTGGTGTTTTTTAGAAACTGTGAAGCAATAACTATTTCTTCAATTAATTCTTCAGTGTTGTTAACTCTTACATTAATTGCATGAAGAGCCAGAGCCATTGCCGCAGCGACACCTATCGCAGGAGCACCTCTTACTTTAAGTTCTTTTATTGCCTGACCAATTTCTTTATAATCAGTACATTCAATAAATTCCAACTGATTAGGTAATTTTGTCTGATCAATAATTTTTATTTTGTCATCAAGCCAGGTTACAGCTCTTTCCAAAAGTTAATCCTCATAAATAAATATCATTCATTATAACAAAACATTAAAAGTAAAATTTGTTTCATAAAAAAAAGAGGCATTTTCATGCCTCTTTAAATTGGTTAAATTTAGTTAGTTAATTAA
>CAYRDV010000055.1:0-21668 GCA_964422885.1 uncultured Candidatus Sericytochromatia bacterium | reverse complement strand
TCAACCTTTATTGGTTCTGATTTTGGATTATCATAATCGGCAAAAGCCGGACAGGAAAAAAGAGCAAGACAGGCAAACATATAAGAGATTAATTTAATATTATTTTTCATAAATCACCTTTAAAATTTTATAGGACCTTTGGAATGAAAACAGTTAAAAATATTATACAGTTTTTTATGTTAAGTTATTAAGTTATACTAAAAGTAGGCTATGAAAATTTAGAGTTAACGGTATTGGCTAGCATGATTGGCCAAGTGTTTCAAAGGAGAAACTAATGGTTAAAACACAGTCAGATTATGAAATATTTCTGGAACGTGTGAATAGTGAGCTTCTATCACACAGAATTATCCACGAAAATCAGTACACCACATGGTTCAGAGAAGGTAATTTATCATTAGAAGATGTACGGCACTTTACTATTCAGTTTTCTGTATTTTCCAATCTTTTTATTCTGGCCCAACTAAAAAAAATGATCAATTCTGGAACACTTGAAGAAATGAGGGCTTCCAAAGAAATTCTCTGCAATGAGCTGGGAACAGTATTTAAAAGTAAATCAGGTGGTTCTGGTCTTAAAGATTCAGGGAATACTGAGTATGAAGGAGATCCTGAACTTGTGCATACGGAAGGTACAATTGATGGTGGTACTTTTAAATTCAAGGCTGCACATTTTGAATGGCTATTAAATTTCGCAAAACCTCTTGGTCTTGAATTCAGTGATATGGGAAAAAGAAAACATGGGTCATTCAGTACTCTACATTTTACTGATGAATTAGAACGATTATATGGTAGTGATGATTTTAGTATAGGAGCCGGAGCCAGCTTTGCAGTTGAAAACTGGGCTGCTGCCGGATTTTGGAAGGATTTGATTGAAGGTTTAAAAAAATTCAAAGAGAAAGAGAGTATTTCTATTCATCTTGGCTTTTTTACATGGCATGATAAAGTAGAAGGGCAACATGCAGCCCATACTCAGGATGAACTGAAAGAAATATTTTTTGAAACAGAATTTCATGATGATAAATTTATCAGTGCTGGTAAAGAAATGCTGGAAGGAGTTGCTACATTCTGGGATGGGCTTAATGAAGAACGGATGATAAGAATGTAAAGCAAACGGCAGTGGTGAGTTAATAAGGAAGGTAAACACATGGCAAATACAATGGGAATAAGAGGGTACGATTACATTGAGTTTTATGTTGGCTCTGCAAAAATGGTTGCTTACTGTTATGCAAAAGCAATGGGTTTTGAGATTAAAGCCTATAAAGGCCCTGAATACGGAAGCAGAGATAAAATATCTTATTATCTGACAAAAAATAATATTAAATTTGTTATTACCTCTTCTTTGTCACCAGCAAATTATGAAGTAAATTCTTTTCTTAATTATCATGGTGATGGCGTAAAAAGGTGGGCTTTTGTTGTTGATGATGTACAAAAGGCCTATTCATATGCTTTTGAACATGGGGCTATTCCAATATCACTACCTCATAAAACGGAAGATGAACATGGCTTTGTTGAAGAAGCAGTCATAAAAGCATATGATGCTTCGGAAATAGTTTTTATTAACTATGATAATTATAAAGGTATTTTTAAACCGGGATATTCCGCTCCGATTCAGAAAATTAATCTGGAATGTAAAGAAACAGGGTTAATAGCTGTGGATCATATTGTGGGTAATGTGCGTCCGAATGAGATGGAATATTGGGTAGACTATTTCACAAAAACAATGGATTTTGAACGGTTTATCTATTTTGGCCCTGGTGATATTTCAACAAAGTATTCCTCGTTACTTTCAAGTGTAGTACGGACAAGGGATAATACGGTTAAAATGCCGATAAATGAACCATATAAAGGGATTAAAAAATCCCAGATTCAGGAATACCTTGATGAGTTTCATGGTACTGGTATTCAACATATTGCAATAGCATCAAAAGATATTATTTCGTCAATTAGTGCTCTGAGACAAAACGGAATTGATTTTTTAAGTGTTCCTGATACTTATTACGAGTCTCTAAAGGAAAGAAAATTAAATATTGATGAAGATATTGACGAGCTTAAGAAACACGGGATATTATGTGACTTTGAAGGTAACGGCTATCTGTTACAGCTTTTTACCAAACCAATTGGTGACAGACCAACTTTTTTCTTTGAAATAATCCAGAGAAAAGAGCAAAGCCAGGGTTTCGGACAAGGAAATTTTCAGTCTCTTTTTGAATCAATTGAAAGAGATCAGGAATTACGCGGAAATTTAGTATAAATCATGATTTATAAAGTTTTAATATTCAGTGATACTCACGGGCATATGCGTGATATTCCATATATCAGGGATGCCGGTGAATATGATTATCTTATTTATCTTGGTGACGGGTATGATGAAGTAGAGAGTTGGGCTAACAAAAACTCCCTTACTGAACGTTTTTTTGCAGTAACCGGAAACTGTGATTTTGCTCCTTCGGTAAGCAGGCAAAAACTTTTGGAAATAGATTCGGTAAAAATTTTTATTACTCATGGCGATATTTATCATGTTAAATCAAGATATGACTACATTTTACAAAAAGCTAAGGAAATTAATGCGGATATTGCGATGTTTGGTCATACCCATTATGCAGATCACCAGTTTATCGAAGGCGTTCATCTTTTTAACCCTGGAAGTATATTGCCAAGAGGACGGGATTTTTGCTCTGTTGGTTATCTTGAAATTGAGGATGGTAAGATTATAACTCTGGATCATTTAACTTTTTGATATGGATGAAGAAACATTTGTTGTTAGAGCACCTGGTAAAATATCCCTTTTAGGTGAATATGCAGTTCTTGAAGAAGATGTTCCAGCCGTAGCTGCCGCTATTTCCAAATTTATATATTGTGCAATTTCACCTAGTGACAAGATTATATTTACCTCAAAAAGAATAGATATTTCTAAAGTTGAATATGAATATATTGATCAAGAAATACGCCTTAAATCAGAAGTAAAAGAAATCGATGTTTTGATATTTTCAAAAAATGCCATGGAAATTACTTTGCGATATCTTGAAGAAAAAGAATTTGAAATAAAAAATTTTGAAATAAATATCCTATCTGATTTAAGCAACCGTTACGGAGTAAAATTCGGGTTTGGCAGCAGTGCCGCTGTAACAGTAGCAATTGTAGGAGCGATATTATATTTTCATGATGTGGAAATTAATAATGATGCCAATAGAGAAGTAATTTTTAAATTAAGTTCTATTGCCCATTATCTGTCACAAGGTTCAGGTAGTGGTGTGGATGTTGCAGCCTCAACCTTCGGTGGTTTATTTGTTTATCATAGTTATTCTTCTGACTGGATGAAAAAAAAGCTGGAAAACTTAACATCTATTCGTGAACTTGTAATAGAACCCTGGAAATTCTTCTATTATGAAAAAATCCTGGTTTTGATTGATTTTTTTCTTTGTGTTGGCTGGACAGGAAAATCTGCTTCAACTAAATATTTTCTGGAGCAGGTAAAAAAAGTAAAATTTTCGGATAATGAAGATGATTTAAAATTTTACAGTGATTTTTTAAAAACCACTAAAAATCTTGTAAATATGTTTGTTTATGGCATCAGAAATGATAAAAAGGAACTTATTAATAAGTCTATTGTAATCAATAGAAACCTGTTAAAAGAGCTCTCAACAAGAGCAGAAACTGAAATGGAAACAGAACCCCTTAAATATCTAATTGCTGTTGCCAAAAAACTAGGTTTTGAAGCCAAATTTTCTGGCGCTGGTGGTGGTGATTGTGGTTATGCCGTAGTTTATGATACAAAAAGTGAAAAGGGGCTGAAGAACGCCTGGAGGCGTTATGGTATTGAGCCTATAGACATTCAGCTTGAAGAAACTGGCGTTTGTGAGGTAAATTTTGCTGTTAAAAAGGACAAAGAGAAATAGTTCAATTTTGAAAATTATGCCTGTTTTTTCTTTACTGGTTTAGTATTTGGCCTGGCTAAAATCAATGACTTAGAAGTATTAGCTTCTTCTTCAATTTTCAAAAAATCATCATAACTATTATCAACCGAAGGACCTGAAACAGGCATTTCAGGCATATTTATCACTGAGGAACTTTTTCCGCATCCAGTCAGTAAAATTGCCAGACTGGATATAATTATCAATTTCTTAATCATTTCTTTACTCTCTTAAGTTATTCTTAACTTTACTATAATTTTATTTTAATACTAATGTGTATAAAATACAATATGCCATTTATAAAAAAATGAGAAATTTTAAAATGAAAAACTTTTTTAGCCTAATAATAATTTTATTCTTTACTCTTTTCGCCCTTGAAACAAGTGCCAGAGAATGTCAGCCTGAGTTTGGTTTCAAGGAAGGTTGGCTTGGTGGTGATGCGGCTTTTTCAGTAGCCATAGACAAAAATATAACTCTCTGGTTATTCGGCGATACATTTATTGGCGATACAAACTCTAAAACCAGAGAAGGAAAAAAAATTATTTCTAATACTATCGGTATTTCTTCATGTAATAACTCGCTGATAAATGGCCAGACTTCACCGGATAAAAACACCTGGAAAATTAACTATTTCTGGAAAAATCAAAATACTGATAATCCTCAACCCTATTTTTATTCAAAAACTGAAAACACTCGTTATTGGCCTTTACATGGTTTTTTACATAATGAAAAACTTTATATTGCCTTGCAACAGATCAGAAACACTAATGACAATGATATATTTGGGTTTGAGGGTGTTGGCGTTGATCTTGCCGTTATTTCCAATCCCTTTCTTAACCCTGATAAATGGTCAATAACCTATCATAATTTAGTAACTGGTAAAACATTTTTCCCTGGTATTTCTTTTGTTAAAAAAGATAGTTATATATATTTATTCACAGTAATGGATGATAAAGAGTATAAAAAAAACCATCCAATGATTTTAACCCGTATTTTATTAGATAAACTGGAGGATATTTCAGCAAATATTGAATATTTAACAAAAGATAAAAAATGGGATAAAAATTTATCTGCCGATAATGCACTAATAGTAATGGAAAAAGGCTCTACTGAGATGAGCGTTAGATATGATGAAAATAGGAAAAAATGGCTAGCTGTATATAATAAACCAGAATTCTTTTCTAATGAGATTATTTTAAGAACCGCAATAAATATTGAAGGCCCATGGTCTGAACCGGTAAGTATTTATAAAATTCCGGAAATGACTTTAAGCAATAATAATTATGATAAGGATACTTTTTGTTATGCTGCAAAAGAGCATCAGCAATTTGGTTCTTCAAATAATTTATTAATTACTTATGCCTGTAACTCTCTAAGTTTTACAAAGCTGGTGAATAATATGAATATCTATGTTCCAAAATCTGTAATATTTAACCTTGATGAAAAACAATTCTGATTTTATTCAATATTTTTTCATAGATCCGTTAGATCTGATAATAGTCATTGTTTTAATTTTTTTTATCAGAAAATTGCTGATAAATTTTCTTGAATATAAAGCTTATAATAATTCAGATAATTATCATTTTCAGATAAAAATTTATCACTTATTAACTTTTATCCGGCCATTCAGTGCTGAAAATTACAATAATCTCGGTAGTACCTATGCTACTTATGATAACTGGGCTTTAGCAATTAAAAACTATGAAAGGGCAATCAGGATAAATCCAGGTTTTGCTGAAGCATATACTAATATGGGAATTGGGTTTCATGAGCTGGGAGAGCTAAAAAAAGCAATCTCCTGTCATAAAAAAGCAATTGATTTAAAACCTTTTTATCCAGATTCATATACAAATCTGGGATTAGTTTATACTGAGCTGGGAGATATTAACCTGGCTCTTAGAAATCTTGAAAAAGGCTACAGGTTAAAGCGGGGAATACCATTTAATGTAGAACCATTGGATGGCGTGGCTCTACAGCAAAAAATCGGGCTTCATAAACTTTTTCATGATCTGGAACAATTAGAATATCTTATAAAAGAAAATCTGTTGCCTGAAAGTTTTAATTCTGTTCTTGAAAATTACCAGGAAATTTATTATGAGAACTTATCTAATAGGGATTTATTTAAAAATCTGCCTCCTCAGCAATGGAGTAAAATAAAAGGATATTATGACAGAAATATTTATTTTGAAGCTGCCCCTTCATTATCTGAACCGGTAATTAATAATTATCTTGACATAGAAGCGATTCAGAATGATTATAAAACCAAAAATAATTTATTTTTTGATAATTTTTTAAGCCAGAATGCACTTGAAGAACTAAGAAAATTCTGTCTTAGAAATACTATCTGGCATGATTATAGAAAGACCAGGGGATATATTGGTTCCTATCTTGATGATGGTTTTTATTGTCCGCTTCTTTTTCAGATAGCAGAAGAACTAAAAACTAAATTCCCGGAAATATTTCATGATTTACCTCTCACATATATGTGGGCTTACAAATACGGTAGCTTTAGTAAAGGCTTTAAAGTTCATGCAGACAGGGCGACTATTAATGTGAATTTCTGGATAACCCCTGATGAAGCTAATCTTGAGCCAAAACACGGAGGAATGATTGTTTATCAACCTGAACATCAGATAGACTGGAATTTTGATAATTACAATGTTAAGACAAGTGATATTCAGTCTATTCTTGAAAAACATAATTGTAAACCAATTGAGATTCCTTACCGCCAAAACAGAGTAGTTCTTTTTAATTCTTCCTTATTTCACGAAACTGCCCCCTTTAAATTTAAAGAAGGTTATGAAAACCATCGAATCAATATCACAATGTTATTTGGTAATAAAATTTTAATTTAGGGGCGTTTCATGAAACGCCCCTGTCTGAATGTCGGTAACAGGAGTCGAACCTGCGACTCTCGCCTTCGGAGGGCGATACTCTATCCAGCTGAGCTATACCGACTCTTTTGTGTCAACATTTACTATTTTACACTACTCTACTTATTTTCTAATAAAATTATTTTTTTATTAATTGAAGTTGTCAGTGGCATAAAAATGAAAAATTTAAGTGAAAAAGCATAGAGTGGTGAAAGTAAAAGTAAAGCTAGAAATGGGCCTAACTTGCTTGTATCACCAGCATTAATAAATACTAAATATACATTTTGAAAAATAACCAGAATACTGATAAATAATGTATATTTCCAGGCAGTATCCAGTACTTTTTTATCAAATATCAACCTTTCATAAGCAAATGTTGAACCTGATAGAGCATCCTTAACTGCGGTTAAAATTTCAGAAACCTTAAAATTAACCAGGAGTAAAACAAAACCAGCTATAAAAAAGACAATCAGGTTGGTATTAATAAAATCCATTAATTCTTCTCTAACCCATTTTTCGACAATAGGTTTCCCTGTAAAAAAAATACTTAAATATATTAAACCTATAGTAAAAAGATAGGCAAGTGATGAAAAAAATCTCATAATTATTCTCCTAAACAGCAATTTTTCTATTTTCTTCTAAATTATTTTGATTTGACTGTAATGTCTTTTTTTCAATTGAGGTAATCAGTGGTGCAAAAAATAAAAATTTAAGGATAACAGCATATAAAATTGGTAAGCAGGACACAGCAAACTGGTGACTGGCTTTAAAAGTATCTTCAAGATTCATCAGCATAAAAAGAATATTAGAAAGAGTGCACAGAATTGAAGCAAAAATAATATAATTTCCCATAGTGGAAAATATTGCTTTATCCAGCTCATGCCTTTCTGTAAGCTCCATTTTAGTTGAATTAAACATTGCATCTTTAAAAGCATTAAGTATTTCTGAAACTTTAAAATTTACCAGGCTTATGGTAAAACCAGCCAGAATTATTACCAAAGAACCAAGGCTATAAAAATCGAGAAGGACTTTTTCTCCTCCATTTATTTTTATAGCAATTACCATGATTACAATTGAAATCAGATAAGAAAATAAAGGTTTTAACATAAACTACCTCTTTGAATCTAAATATAATTTTGCCAGTTTTTCCATGATGTCTGAAACTGGCATATCTGCTACTTCTTTTATCATTGTTGTACTAATTTGTGGCTGATCTTTTGGATAATAAGTATTCTTTGTATCGGCATAAGACAAATTATTGGTAAAAGTAATTGCCGCAAATACAAGCGAAAGGATGGGAGCTCTGGCTATCAAAAAGAAGGAATCAATTTTAAACCAGAAAACTCTTCTTTTTTCTTCCAGTACAGCAATATTATGCTGTAATTTTGCCATAAATTTTTTTGATGGCTGGATTTCTTCTATTTTTTCCAGTGTTTTCCAGGTAAATAAAAAGTCTGAAAACATCTCATTATTTTTACATTCAGAACAGTTTTTTAGATGATTCAAACAAAATTCAGCTTCTTGTTCGGAAAGAATACCATTCATATAATCAATAAATATTTTTTCCAGATATATACACTCTTTATTTTCATTAGTCATTGCCATATAACTCCCTGAACTTCTTTACAAAGTTTTTTACTGCCCGAAATACTTTTACTTTTACATTGCCGCTGGTGCAATTCATTAAGATGCCAATATCTTCATAATCTAGTTTTTGAAATTTACTCATTATTAAAATCATTCTTTGTTCTTCGGTAAGCTGGTTCATTGCATTTTTTATCATTTTTTCTTCATCAGCCTCAATTAACAGGTCATCCATATTTTTATGATTTTGCGATGATAAATCCATTACTTCCGGATTATTTTCAATTGAAACAAGTTCCGGCTTTTTTTTCCTTTGATAATCAATCAGTTTATTTTTAGCAATTTTATATAACCATGAATAGAAAGGTGCTTTAGGATGATAATTTTTGGTCTTCCAGACACTGATAAATACTTCCTGGGCAAGATCTTCAGCTATTTCCTGATTGCCAATATTTTTGTAGAAAAAATTAATAATTTGTTTGTTCCATCTGCCAACAAGAGTATAAAATGCTTTTTTATCCCCATCCTGAGATTTAAGCATTAATTGCTCATCTGTGATTGCTACGCTTTTGACAGAATCACTCATTATCTTTTTAGTACTTATTACACTTTTTGAGCATTGCATAAATCATATATTAATTTTAATAATAATACCTTGAAGCTTTGCTTCGAGGTTGAATAAAACAGAGGCCCCTTTATGGGAGTTACTTTTCCATTATAAAAATATAAACGTGAAAAAAAGTAAAAGGTTACGCCGTTTAAAATAATTTGATTTGTGCCAATTTATTTTCCAGTTGTTCAATTTCCTGCTTCTTCCAGATATTAATAGTTTTAAGCATCAGAATAAGTTCTGACTGATTTTTTTTGAATTCTGGATTGTCCTGTTTTAAGTTTGCCAGACGCAAAATATTATTTTTTTGATTTTCCGGTAAATCCTGATTTATCATCAGATAATACTCAATAGCTTTAGCTAAATTATCAGTAAGCAGATAATATTTTATCAGATGAAAAAGTATTGTTTGATTATTGTTGGAGCTTTGAGCAGCTTTCTCAAGATACACTAAAGCTTCCTTCTCTTTTTGCTCTGTAATAAAGCAGCGTCCAAGTTGAAAATAGAGATCAGTTAGTAGATTTTGCCCATTATGAAAAACTCCCAGAGGATTTATATATTTGTTGGAAATAAATAAGTTTTCCGTTTTTTTATAAAGTTCAATCGCCTCTTTTATTTCATTTAGATTTTGTTTACAAAAAGCAATTGTAAAAATAGCTTCAGGAAAATCAGGGGCTAACTCACGGGCTTCCTGAGCATATTTTAAAATATCAGAAAAGTTTGAATTATAATAAACTAACCTTCGGCATATTGTTATTAATAAAGCCAGAAAAACAGGGGTCCTATAATCCTCTGCCTGTTTATAAAGATTATAACTATTAAAATAGGCTTTCATTACTTCTTCAGGTGGTTTATCCTCAATAAAATAGTTATCTCCAAAATAAAAATAAAAATATCCTTCATTATAATTACCAAAATAATTATAATTTCTTATTTCCATACCTTTATTTTTCTCATAAAAACCATATTTAAGAGCATTCACAGATGGTAAAGGTTCTAATTTATCTGTAATCAGGGAAATAATTTCTGAGTAATCTTGGGGAATATAACAGGCATTAAGATCTTCATATTCAGCTCGTCCAATCAGGATAACCGGTTTGTTCCAAAATGATGCTTCAATTCCTATAGTAGAGCCAAAAACAATTACTTTGTCACATTTGTCTAGAAGTGCATAAGAATCAATATCTGATTCTGGGCTAATTACTATCAGGTTTTTATATTTATCGGCAAGCTCTTTGACTCCTTTAGTTTGTGTATTATCAAGACCTCTTAAATTAGGATGCATTCTAAGATAGAGATGAATATTTTCTTCATTTTGTAAAGCATTTAAAATATGCTCAAGAGATTCATTCTGTTCTCTAAAAATTGTGTTTTTCCATGAATCAATAGTTTCAAACTCATCCTGAGAGGAATTAAACACAGCAATATTCATTTTTGCCGTATCAAAACTTTCAGGAATTTTATTTTTAATCTGGTCTGTAATATGTGGATGGGAATCAAGACCTTCCCTTTTTTCAATAAACCATTGTGAAGCAATTTGTCTATCTTTATCGCCTTTTTCCCAGATTATATCTATTTGTGTTTTTATATTTTCTAGTTTATGCATATAGGAATTTTCGGATAAATTGTATCTGTTCTTTTCGCTACATACCTCATAACAAAAGGTCTTTATCCCTAGTCTCTGCGCTGCCCTTAAAGGAGAACGATAGATATGGAACCTCCCATTATATATATAAAAAATATCTGGTTTTAAATTTTTCAGTATATTAAAAGTATCAAGATAGTTATTGTAAGCAATATGAATCATTGCTTTATATTTATCTCTGTATTTATTTAAATCAGGTTTATGTTCTCTTAATTCAGAAATAAGTGTAGAAGCGACTCCGCTACCGATATCAATTCCATCTATCTGGTAATCTATCAGTTGTTCAATTGTATTAAAGTTAGGTATAATCGCATCGCTTTTGGCCTTAGATTTTATATGAAATTTATTCATTTCAGGAATTTTAAAGTAGTTTAAACCATCTTTGTCCGGCAAATTATACTGTGTAAAAACACTATTTAATTTTAAAGTATTTTGATTATATTCCTGATAAAAACAGAAATAAACTTCATCGCCTTTTTTTAAATGCTCTAAGATAATATCCGTTCTTAAAACAAAGTAATTATATGCAAGTGCCGGATAATAATTAATTAAGATTTTCATTATTAAAATTTTTTACATCAATTCATTTACATTGATTTCAAAATTTTGTATGAGGTTGGAAATTGCTTTTTCATCTGTTCCTGCAAAACAAAATAATCTATATTTATCATTTTCAAGAATGAAAATTTCGATTGTTTTATTTGCTGGGTCAATTAGCCAATATTCTTTTATCTTAAAGGTCTCATAAACAATAAATTTATCATAGCGATCACGTTTTACTGAAGATGGAGAAATAATTTCAACAATCATGTCAGGGCTTCCGAAAATGCCTCTTTTTTCAAGCATTTTAGAATTTTCTTTTGATACAAATACGATATCTGGTTGAACTACATTTTGATTATCTAAAATTACGTCAATAGGTGCATCAAAAATTTCGCCCCAATTGTTTTTTTCTATATGTAAAGATAATTTTATTTCTAATTTTCTGGAAATTCTTTGATGTTCTAAATCAGGTGCAGGAACCATGATTAACTCTCCACTTATTACTTCATAACTTTTATCATCCAGAATATTATAATATTCTTCGTAACTCCAAATTTTATTTTGTTCTTTTAAAATCATACAAATTACCCATTATAAGGTCTTTACCTGATAATTTATATTATACATCTAATTTTTCAGAAAGCTTTTTAGCTAAAATTAATTTTATAATACTGTGTTGATTTTAAGTGTGGTTACATTTATTTTGCTGATTATTGGCAGTTTTTTATTTGAAAGAATTCAGGCATAGTATTGTATAATGTATACTTTGTAGTTATTTTAAACAGATATTATAATGATTGATAAAAATTTATTTCTGTACTCAGAAACAGGGGCCCCTAAAGGGGAGTTATTTGCCCTTTCTCCTCTTGACGGGCGTTACTGTAATCAGGTAAAAGAGCTATCAGATTTTTTTTCTGAAGCTGCTCTGATAAAGTACCGCCTCAGAGTTGAATCCATTTATCTCCTCAGACTTCTGGAATTTGTTAAACCGGAAATCATTATCGAACCAGAAAAAAAACATAAAATCCTTAATCTGTGGAATGAACTTAATGAGCAGGACATAATCAATGTAAAAAAAATTGAAGAAGGAATCAATCATGATACCAAAGCGGTTGAATATTTTTTAAAAAGCTACCTTTTCACAATTGGTATGGAAGATTATACCGAGTGGATTCATTTTGGCCTGACATCAGAAGATGTAAGTAATTTAGCCTATGCTTTAATGATCAAAGAAGCGATGGTAACAGTTTTAAGACCTGTTATAATCCAGATTATTAATCGTATTACTGTAATGTGTGTAAAATACGCTTCAGCTCCAATGCTTGCCAGAACACATGGACAACCTGCCAGTCCAACTACTCTTGGAAAGGAATTTGGCGTTTTTTTAAGCAGAATTATTGATGAGGCTGATTCACTGTTTAAAATTGAGATAAAAGGTAAATTAAATGGTGCTACAGGTAATTATAATGCTTTTTATTCCGCTTTCCCCGATAAAGACTGGCTGAAGTTTTCCAGTCAGCTTATGACTGAGCTTGGCCTAGCACAAAACATTTTTACTACTCAGATTGAGCCTCATGATACTTTTGCCGCCATTTTTGATAATATCTCCAGATTAAATAATGTCTTAACTGATATGAATATTGATATCTGGTATTATATTTCCCTTAATTACTTTCACCTGGAAAAAAAAGCTGAAGAAGTTGGCTCTTCTACCATGCCTCACAAAGTTAACCCGATTGATTTTGAAAATAGTGAAGGGAATCTTGGTATGGCAAACAGTATTTTTTCTTTTATGAAAAACAAGCTGACAAAATCAAGATTGCAGAGAGATTTAAGTGATAGTACAGTGTTGAGAAATATAGGTGTTTCTTTCGGTCATTCCTTACTTGCTTATAAAAGCATCTTAAAAGGACTGGGAAAATTAAAACCGAATATTTCTTATTTAAGTCATGAGCTGGCGCATCACCCGGAAATACTTGCAGAAGGGATTCAGACTATTTTAAGGGCGGAAGGAGTAGAAAATCCGTATGAACTCTTAAAAGATCTGACCAGAGGTAAACAGCTTACTCTTAATGATTTGCATGATTGGATTGATAATCTGGATGTGACAAAAGAAGTTAAAGAAAAACTTTTAAACCTCACTCCGGAAAATTATACTGGTATAGCTTCAGAGTTGGCTAAGCTGGCAGTAGAAAAAGCAAAGAATTTTTTATTATTTCAGTAAAGGAAAAAATATGAACATAGTTGTCGTAGGTGCTCAGTGGGGGGACGAAGGAAAAGGAAAGATCGTTGATTTTCTGGCTGAAAACACTTCTTATGTAGTGCGTTTTCAGGGTGGAAACAATGCAGGTCATACTGTAATTGTAGGTCAGGATGTATTTAAACTGCACCATATACCATCAGGAATTTGCCAGGGTAAAAAATGTGTTTTGGGTAACGGAGTTGTCATTAATCCTGACTTTATCTGTAAAGAGATCAGTGATCTTGAAGCAAGAGGTATTTCTGTAGATGGTAAACTATTTATCAGCGATAGGGCGCATATTATTGCTCCCGAACATATAAAAAGAGATCAGAGACAGGAAGAAAACAGGGGTAAAAAAGTTGGCACTACCGGAAAAGGTATCGGTCCGGCTTATACAGATAAAGTAAGCCGCTATGGTCTACGTTTTGCTGATTACTTAGAAAACCCTGGGGTTATTTCAGAATATGAAGAGGTTCTGGCAAAATTACAACCATTTGTTACTAATACTTTTGAGTTATTACATAATGCCATAGAAAATGATGAAAATATATTATTTGAAGGTGCTCAGGGAACATTTCTGGACATTGATCATGGTACTTATCCCTATGTAACTTCATCTAATACAGTATCATCAGGTGCATGTTCCGGTTCCGGTGTGCCACCAACAATGATTAATAAAGTAGTGGGAGTATTAAAAGCTTATACAACCAGAGTCGGGTTCGGGCCATTTCCATGTGAGCTTAATGATGAAATCGGAAACAGACTGGTAGAAATTGGAAAAGAGTATGGTACGACAACCGGAAGAAAAAGAAGATGTGGCTGGCTGGATTTGGTAATGGCAAATTATGCCAGAAAAGTGAATGGAGTTACTCAATGGGTAATTACCAAACTCGATGTATTATCAGATTTTGACGAATTAAAAATTTGCACCGGGTATAAATTTTCAGGAAAAGAACTTACTGCTTTTCCTTCCACAACAACTGTACTTGAAGGTGTTGAACCTGTTTATCAGACATTTAAAGGCTGGAAAGCAGATTTATCTACTTGTAAAACCTTTAATGATTTACCTGTAGAAGCCCAGGAATACTTAAAATTCATTGAGGATTTTACAAAAACTCCTCTGGCAATCGTTTCATTTGGACCTGAGAGAACTCAGAATATTATTTTGCAGGATTTATGGCAATAAATTAGTAAAAAGTAAAATTTTAAGCAAGATAACTTAAAATTTTACTTTGATTGCTCTTTCCCAATCCCCATTAAAAAAACTATTATTTATTGTTTCAGTTGCAGCCGGGCTATCAATCAGAATATTAAATTCCCTGGACTGGTTCCAGGTTTGATGATCCATATTTCCAGAACCGACTATTGCGACTTTATTATCAATACTCATAAATTTTGTATGACTGGCACTGGCACCATTACTGATAATTGGTTTTACTCCATCTTTACTATACCACCCGAATTTTAACTTATCCTTGTTAGTCGGATCTTCCTTAAGAACTTTTGCCACTAATTTATTCATTACCTGTTCATTACTTCCTCCCTGTGTTGGAAGGCTTTCTGTAATATCATTAAAGCCAAGCCCGGTTATTATTCTCACAGTAACCCCTCTTTTTACCGCTTTTATTACAGAACTCTGAAACCCAGCTGCATTTATATTAGGAGTAAGAACATTGATATGATCATTAGCGTTTTCCATTGCTGCCAGCCATCCCTGATCCTGTGGGTTATCGATATCATTGTTTAAATGTTCTCTCGAAGATTTGGGCAAAGCAATTATTGGAAAACCAGAGCTAAACTGAATATTATTCATATAATCTCTATTAGGAGAATCAGGGGTTTTTATCCTTTGGCACTCAATAAATCTGTCTTTACATCCATAATGTAAAGCTCTTTTTTCCCATGATTCATCGAAATCTCTTAAAATTGTCTGGGAAACATTTCCTTCAAGTAAATACCCGGTATCATGCCATTTTTTCGGTGTAAAATTATGAACAAGTTCCGTATTTGCTCCTGTTACTACAGATTTTTTCCCGTCAACAATCAGATATTTACTATGTGATGCTCCAAAAGCAATATGAGGGTAAGTTGCCAACTGAACATCTATTTTTGTTTCATCAAGTTTGAGATTTTTCTTCCATTCATTCAAATCATCAATCATTCTTTTTCTTGGATCAAGCTGAAAATCATTTGCAATAATGCGGACAACAATTTTTTGCTTATCCTTGGCATTTTGTTGTGCCAGCTTAATTCCTTCACCTATTGATTTAGCCGCATCACTTTTTGATTCCCAGATAAAAGTAACCATATCAACTTCATGCTCTGCCTGAGCAATCAGATCTTTATAAGTAGTAAAAATTTCTTCTCCATCCACCAAAACTTTAAGAAGATTATTATTATCACTTGGGAAAAATATTTTTTTTATTGTTGAGCTTGATTCTTTCGTTAATTTATCATCCATCACCCGATCATAAACCTTTTGGGCTAGGGGGGAAAAAGAGTAGTTTTTTAAAGGTATAGTTGTATCAATATTTTTCCCTAAATCAGGCAATGTTTCATTTGATAAATCAGGTCCAGCCTCATTATTTTCTTTTAGCGGGTTAAGGTCTTCTTTTTTCGGATCATTATCAAATTCTTCTAAAGCATCAACACCACCATACTCCTTAGTAACAAGCGGTTGATTATAATAGTTAGGATTTTGCTTTACAATCTCTGATGGAGGTGGAACGTAATACTTGTTGGGATTATCGTTAATATAGACATTATTAGGAACCTCTGAGGAGCAGCTAAAAACAAATAATGATACGCTAACTGCAAATACAATATTTATAGATCTTTTTATTTTTTTTATTGGTTTCATCACTTAATTATCCCTTATTAATTTACACTGACAGAATGTTCCCAATCATCTTTAAAAAACGCACCTTCTATACTATGTGTTGCTTCCTGATTATCAATCAGAATATTAAATTCTCTGGACTGGTTCCATGATTGGGTATCCATATTTCCAGAACCGATAATCGCTATTTTATTATCAATACTCATAAACTTTGTATGGCTGGCATTTGCAGATTCACCTGTCACAGGATCTAAGCCATTTTTACTATACCATTTAATTTGCAGCTTATTTTTCATTCCTGGTGCTTCTTCAATTATTTTGGCAATAAGTTTTTTAACAATTTTATCATTATCACCACCCTGTAAAGGTAAATTTTCCTTACCGGTGTTAAAATCTTTACTGGTAATAATTTTAATCTCAATACCTCTTTTTATCGCCTGTATTACAGCATTCTGAAAGCCATCATCATTAATATTTGGTGATTCAATATTAATATTATTGCCAGCATTTGCCATTGCGATCAAAAAACCTTGATCCTGAGGATTCTCAACATTATTATTGATAAGTTCCCTGGAAGCTCTGGGCAGGGCAATAACAGGAAAACCTGAATCATATTTTATTGAAGAAATGTAGTTTCTGTCTGTCTTTCCGGGAGCATTTACTTCAGTACAATTCCCAAATATAGTTTTATTTTCACAGTCATAATGTTTTGCATAATTTTCCCAGGCCTGATCAAAATCTGTTAAGGCCATTGAGGCAATAGCTCCCTGAAAAAGGTAACCGATATCATGCCATTTATTATCATTAAAATCATGTTTGGAAACAACATTGGCACTGGTTACAATTAAATGCCGGGAATCGACAATGATATATTTACTATGTAAAGAACCAAACGTATAATGAGGGTATACTGCCAGTTGCAGATTAATCTTATTGGCATCAAGACCCCATTTTTTTCTGGAATTGTTTAGTACTTCAATTACTTTTTTTGAATCAAATTTAAAATCATCAACAATGATTCTTACTGTCAGCTTTTTTTTGTCTGTTATATTTTCCTCTGCCAGTTTCAGACCTTCTCCGATAACTCTTGCGGCATCGCTGTCAGGCTCCCAGTTATACGTTACCAGATTAACTTCATATTTAGCAGCGGAAACCATTTCTTTTATCCCGTTAAAAATTTCTTCTCCTTCAAAATATGTTTTTATCAGTTTATTTCCTGTGCTGGCAAGAGATTTAACATTTATGGTAGAGCCCTGGTCACTTAAAGATGTCACTTTATCATAAACTTTTCTGGCAATGGGCGAAAAAGGTATTACTATTTCAGGAATTTTTTCTGGTTCTGATTTCTGAATTTCCTTTTGTATCTGCTGATACTTGTAAATTCTCGAGGGTTCAGGAGTTGGGGTAATTTCTTTTTTCTCTTCAGCTTTTTTTTCTTTATCCTGATTCTCCGTATCAGATGTTGAATCCGGGGTATTATCTTCAGTTGAGGATTGGTCACTATTATTAGAAGTAACTACAGAACTTGGCGTAGGAGATGGCTTCTGTTGGTAGGCATTGGGGTTCTGGCTGGCACAGGCAAAAAGAAAGCAATACAGTAATACTGCAAAAGATAAATTTACTTTAGCTGTCAGATTTCTTAATAACCACCCATGTCTCATATATGTTGTTATAGATTAATTTGGATAAAGCTTGTTTATGTTTTAAGCAAGGCTTAATGTAGAGTTAAATAACTGCTCTTTTATAATGTTACTAATTATCACTTAAACGAAAAAAATTGTAAAAACCTTCGTCACAGCTTTTAAAAGAATCTTTAAAAAGTTTTTTTAACATTCAAAAAATTCCATCTGTAAAGTGCTTTAATTATATTTAGCTAGGATAATTTAATATTTTTTTGTAATCATTTTTGTAATCATAAAGCAATATTATAGAATCAATAACCAATTTTTTTGAATTAAAATTTGAAAGGACCTCAATAATGCTTAAAAAGATACCTCGAATTTTTTCTATCCTTTCATTAAGCTTTGTGTTGGCAAACTGCACGACAGAACAGTTAAATACAATTAATAAACTGGCAGATAATCTGAAAGATGTAAAAGAAGTAACTATTAATGTAAATAATGTAAATCCACAGGATATAGAAGAAGTTCAGATTGATAATCAAAAACTTAAAGATTATTCATCTGCAAGTACTCAGTTTAAGCTTCCTCCAATTAAAGAAGGAAAGCATGTTGTAAAATTAAAACACAAAATATATGGCGAAATTGATCTTCCTGTTGAAGTAAGGAATACAACCGAAAATAATTATCAGTTTAACCCAAACATTGTTGATGACAAGTTAAAAGACTGGGAAATAGGTATAGATGCAAATAATGACGGAAAAATAGATCAGAATGCCTTTTATTCAAAAGAAGTGGCCGATTATGTAGTAGTAAGAGAAAATTCAGGTACAACCAATTATTTGCCAAAACAAAAGTTTGAGCAGGACTATAAAAACCACAAGATTTACCCCCGTCCTAAGGATTTTCCTGCCACAGAAATAAAAGAACAGAAGACTGAATTAAAACAAAAATTAGAACAACGGTCTGTCTTTTTGTCCAAGCCTCCTGAATATTTTACTCAGAAACCACCAATGCCTCCGAATATTGATGCTCCATTTCCTGAAAAAGTATATATTCCTTACCCTTCAAAGCTTGATAATTATAAAATATATGGAATTGTTATAGATGACCATGTTTTACCTGAAGAAGCATATAAAAAGGAAAGAGATTTTCTGATAATCAGAGCAGATTTTTTCAGAGGAAAAAATGGAACTTTTAAATTATATCTGATAGATGAAACAGGGCAGGGTGTTTTGCTGGGAATTCATCCCAAAAAACCAATTTTTCAAATTGAACAAAGAATCGAAAAGGTAAAAGCCAGAAAAGAAATTTATGTGAATGCACGTGATCTTGATTATGTTTTGGAAAAAAATCTAAAAATAGATATAAAGAAATTTGAAGAATTAAAAAACAGGGCTAAAATGTCTGAGCATCTGCCAGAACCTCGCCCTGCTATTTTTCCTGCTGGAAGAGCTTATGAATCGGATAATTTTGAACCTGTTTCTGAAGAAAATGTTAGTGAAAATGGTTCAAAAAAATATGTAAGAATAGATGAAAACGGTGATATTGTTGATGTTATCGATAAAAGTAATGATAGTGATTTAAATATTAATGATGAGACTGAAAATGGTATGTCACCTGATATGAGTACACAAACAAATGAGTTATAACGCAAATTTATAACAGCTTTTTTAGAGAAAATATATGAAAAGAAGTAAATTGATAATTCTAGCACTGCCCCTGATAATACTTGGGTGTAATAGCTATGTAACCAGCACGGAAAAAGAAATAAAAGCTACTCCTGCAAAAGTTACCTTAAAATCAGATACGTCCCCCATTCCATCTGTTTCCTCTGTACCTGAATCAAGTTTAGTCTCAGAAAAATTTGAAAGTTTTCCTGAACCTTCTTCAAACCCTTCCCTCGAAGATAAATATGATCTTCAGGATTATGTTGAAAAAAATAATGTTCTTGGTAGTATTCCTGTTTCTCAGGTAGATGGATACAGAGTCAGGTTTACAAGCGATGGTGGTGCTGTTTTTTCTATTAAAGCAAGTGATGAAGATTCAGAATTTATCTGGAAACGTAAACCACAAAAACTTCTTTTCGATACTTTTCAATTGACAAATATAGTTCAGAGCACTGCTGGGCCAAGATACTATGCCCGTTACTCACAGCTTATTGACAATGATATTATTGTTAACAAAACAGGGCAAAGTGAAATTAATAAAAAGGCACAACTTGTTCAGACTGTTGGACTGAACCTTGCAAGACAAGGGGAAAATTATAAAATTATTGGTCTGACACCTGTTGTTATCAGACAGATAGAAAAAAAATCCCTTCCATATAAAATTGATAAAATTACTCTAAAAGAAGAAAACGGTAATGAATTAAGTATTGATAATGACAAAGCAATAATACCCTGGCCGGGAATCAATGTTAAAACTGATAAGTCACAAAAATTTAAGCTTAATGTTTTAGTTTCCAAAGATGTTTCAGTTAGTACTATGGCTGTATTGGTAGGTATTCAGGGTGAGCAGTTTCAGCTGAGCAAAATTTCAGAAGGCAATTATAGCGGTGATATTGGGTTATCATTCAAAGATAATAAAAGTAGTCTGATGATTGAATTAATTGATAAGAGCTCACTTGGAGAAAAAAGTAAATATCATGGTTATACCTGGATTATCCCTTTTATAAAGAAGTAAAGACTTATTATATACTTCTTTCCAGAATATTTTTGCAGTAAAATATAACTAAAAATTTCTTTTTCTTTTGAGGAAAAAAATGAGACTACTAAAAATACTTGGTCTTTCCAGCTTAATTTTTTGTTTATTTAACTCATCTAATGACACTAAAGCTGATGAATTAAAAGGAAGGTCAACTATTCTGCATGTACCGAATTATGGTAAAGGAAAAACAAAATTATCGACAGGTGTTGAAGCTCCGCAATTTTCTTTAACTGATTCCAATGGTAACAAAGTTTCACTTTCAGATTTTAAAGGTAAAAAAAATGTATTACTGGTTTTTTATCCCGGCGATAATACTCCCGGCTGTACCAAACAATTGTGTGCTTTACGTGATGATTATAAAGGACTGGAAAAATCTGATATAAAAGTTTTTGGTGTAAACCCTGCAACTTCCGAAAGCCATAACAAATTTATCAAAGATTATAAATTTCCCTTCCAGCTTTTAATTGATAAAAACAGTAAAGTAGCAGACGCTTTTGACGCTGTAGGTATGCTTGGTTTTATAAACCGTACTGTTGTTTTAATCAATAAAGAAGGAAAAATAGTTCTTTATGAAAGAGGAATGCCAAAATTAGAGCCAAAAATAATTTCAAAGCTGCTCTAAAATACTGTAAAAGTGAAAATAAGAGTAAAATTCTTTTTAATTTTTACGATTATTGCTGTTTTTACGCTATCCATAAGCTATTATCTTGCTAGTATAAGCATTCGTAAAATAGTTTACGGACAGACTGAGCAGACTCTCAGTTCTTCACTGTATACTAATTATTCACTGGTCAAAAATTTAATTGAAAAGCTACCAACTGAACTGACTATAGAAGTAAAAGTCAGAGATCTGATGATTAGTATGGAAAATATGTATGAATTGGAAAAAAACGGAGAAGAAATTTTTTCTTCACTTTCTCTGGATTATTTTCTGATAAAAAAAGGGGAGAATATTATTTTTGCCAAAGCAAATTTTAAAAATATAGATCGTAACATAAATTTTTTTAACCTTGAATATCAGAAAATTTCTGCATTTATGACTGATTATGGCCTTTTATTTCTGACAAAAATATCAGATAACCGAATACCTGATATT
>CAYRDV010000054.1:0-21724 GCA_964422885.1 uncultured Candidatus Sericytochromatia bacterium | reverse complement strand
TAATAATAAACAATAAAGTTAAGTTAATAATAAATATTTTTCTTATTACTTTTATCATATTTTAATTAACCAAACTTAAACATTTTTAATTGCACATAACAATAGAATAAATGACATTATGTCATTTATTTTACAATTATCATATCAGAAAAGGTTCATTTTATTTCAATAAATATAAATAAACTGCACAAATATTATTACTTTAGGATTTTTATTCTTTTTTAAATGTTCATTTTGTCTTTTAAAAATCTAACCGAAACATTTCGGTTAGATTTTTATTCTCTTTACAGATATAGCAAAACAAATGGGTAAAAAATAATAACTTCAAGGTTTTTACTTATATTTTTATTATGCAATTTTGCTAATTTTAGCATCTAATTTATACTTACCGATCAATTCCGCTAAAAGCTGTTATTAATATATAGACGTATTAAGAAAACAAAAAGTTCCAGGAAAAAGAAAAAAAGAGCAAAAATTGACTCTTTTTAATATTTGCATTTTAAAATGTTGCTTAAATCACAGTTAATTTATTCTTCCAAAGTGGTCAAATCGCCTTCATCCTGTCCAAGTGCACGTGCTTTCAGTACCCGCCTCATAATTTTACCACTCCTGGTTTTTGGTAATTTATCAACAAAATTGACCACTTCTGGCTTGGCAAATTTACCCATTTCTGAACTGACATGTTCTTTTAACTCTTCTTCAAGCCTGGGGCTTCCAATAAAACCATTTCTCAGGATTACAAAAGTATGAATCGAATTTCCTTTCAAATCATGTGGTAGCCCGATTGCTGCTGCTTCAGAAACAGCAGGGTGACTTACCAGCGCACTCTCAATTTCAGCAGTTCCCAGCCTGTAACCACTTACTTTGATAACATCATCAATTCTGCCTATTATCCAGAAGTAACCATCCTTATCTTTCTTGGCAGAATCACCGGCTTTATACCATCCTTTATGCTTATAATCAGCCCAATAAGTTTCTACATACCTGTCCGGATCACCATGAATGGTTCTTGCCATTCCGGGCCAGGGCGCTTTAATTACCAGTTTTCCCTCTTCACCTGCGGCAACTTCTTCTCCTACTTCATCAACTATTGTTGCTTCAATACCAAAAAATGGCTTTGTTCCTGAACCTGGCTTAAGTGGAGTTATCGGAAGAGGAGCAATCATAAAACCACCTGTTTCGGTTTGCCACCATGTATCCATTATCGGACACCGGCCTTTACCAATAGTACTGTGATACCACTTCCAGGCTTCAGGATTTATTGGTTCACCAACCGAGCCAAGAAGCCTTAATGAGCTAAGATCATGGCGGTTGGGCCATTGTTCACCAAACCTCATTAGTCCACGAATTGCCGTTGGAGAGGTATAGAGAATAGTTACTCCATATTTTTCAACCATCTGCCACCATCTGTTAGGGTATGGATGATTAGGAGCACCTTCATACATCATCACAGTTGCACCATTAATCAGAGGGGCATATACAATATAGCTATGACCTGTTATCCAGCCTGGATCAGCGGCACACCACCAGCGATCCTCATCTTTGATATCAAATACATATTTATGAGTCAGTGAAGTATATAAGCTATAACCTCCATGTGTATGAACAAGTCCTTTAGGTTTTCCGGTTGTACCGGATGTATAAAGGATAAACAGCATATCTTCAGCATCCATTACCTCAGTTTCACATTTTGGCGAGGCAATAGGTAAGGCTGACATATCATGAAACCAATAATCCCGGCCACTTTCCATATATACTTCATTCTCAGTTCTTTTCACGGTAATACAGGACTCTATTGTTGCAGAACGTGCCATTGCCTCATTGGCAATTTTTTTCAGATCGACAATTTTCCCCCGTCTCCAGCCACCGTCAGCTGTAATCAGGACTTTACTTTTGGCATCCTGAATTCTTGAAGCCAGTGCTTCAGAGCTAAAACCACCATAAACAACACTATGAGCTGCGCCTAATTTTGCACAGGCAAGCATTGCCATTGCCAGTTCAGGTATTTGTGGCATATATATAGTTACAATATCACCCTTTTTTACCCCCATACTTTTCAGAATATTGGCAAATTTAGAAACCTCACGGTTTAGGGCATGATACGAAAAAGTCCTGACATCTCCTGGCTCACCTTCCCAGATAATTGCCAGCTTATTTTTTCTCCAGGTGGTCAGGTGACGGTCAATAGCATTATGGATAATATTTATTTTCCCACCGGTAAACCATTTATAAAAAGGAGCATTTGCAGAATCTAATACTTTATCCCATTTTTTAAACCAGTCAAGAGACTCTGCCTGTTCTGCCCAGAACACTTCCCTGTTTTCTACTGAATGTTTATAAAGAGAATCATATTCTTTAACATTTGCATTTTTTACAATATCTTCAGATGGATAAAAAACGTCTGAATCAGTTGTTATTGCTTTATCATTTTCATTAGCCATTGCTTGTATCCCTTTACCTCAAAATGACATTGTAAGACGAATATTAACATAATTAATCATCCCAATCATATTAATCACATAAATCATAGTTCAGACTGGAGTTAGTAAAAACTAAGCTTTCACAGCAGAAATTAATTTTTCAACCTCATTTAAAGCGGTCTCAAGTTTATTAACGTCGGTTCCACCACCAGCCTGTGCTGAATCTGGTTTACCTCCGCCTTTACTACCAGTAAACTGACCGATTGCTTTGATAATATTTCCGGCATTAAGCCCTTCTTTCAGCAAATCTTTGGAAATAACTGAAACAAAGTTTACTTTGCCATCAATTACCGATGCCAATACAACCACCGCAGAGCCAAGACGATTTAATAAGTCTTCAGCAGCAGATTTCAAGGCTTTCATATCTTGAATATCTACCCGTTCTGCAATAAATTTTATGCCATTTGTTTCTTTTACTTTATCAGCAATTTCTTTCACCTGACCAAGAGCGATTGTTTGTTTCAGATCAGATTGCGTTTTTTCCAGATCGGTAATAGTTGCCTGAAGTTTTTCAATTCTACCCATAATATCTTTGGCCGGAACTTTAAACTTAGATATCAGAGAACTGATAATCGCCTCTTCTTCTTTGGCAAAGTTATAGGCAGCAATACCGGCAATTCCTGTAACTCGCCTGACCCCAGCCGATATTGCTTCTTCACTAATAATCCTGAATGAGCCAATATCACCTGTTCTGTTTACATGGGTTCCACCACAAAATTCTTTACTAAAATCACCCATAGTCAGGACTCTTACCTGTGCCCCGTATTTTTCACCGAACATTGCAACTGCCCCGGACTTTTTAGCCTGATCAATATCCATAACATCTGTAGAAACAGGTAAATTCTCCATTATTTTTATATTTACCAGCTCTTCTATTTTATGAATTTCTTCTTTGGTAAGTGCGGTAGGATGTGAGAAATCAAAACGTGTCATATATTCATTTACCAGAGAACCAGCCTGTTTTACATGCTCACCTAAAACAACTTTCAATGCTTTATGCAAAAGATGGGTAACTGAATGATGCCTTGCAGTATTTGTTCTGGTACTGAATTCAACTGAAATAGAGACTGGTGAATCTTTTGAAAGTATCTGTTCAGGAGTTTCGATTACATGAACAAAATAATCTCCTACTTTCTGGACATTTTTTAATTTATAACTATTGCCACCAAAAGAGACTTCGCCCTTATCACTGGCCTGCCCACCACTTTCAGCATATGCAGATGTTTTATCTGCAACAAAAGCCAGTTCTTTTTTATCCGCATCAAAGCTTACAGCTAAAACCTTTGATTCCGTTTTATACTCTTCATAGCCAGTAAATACTGTGGCTGGAATATTATCCAGATTCATCTGCACAGCAACATCATTAAGACTGGTCGCATTATGTGCTTCTCTTGCCCGGCTCACCTGTTTTTTCATTTCTTCATCATACTTTGCAACATCTACATTAAAGCCATTTTCTGTAGCAATCTCAACAGTTAGTTCCAGAGGAAAACCATAAGTATCATAAAGTTCAAAGGCATCTTCACCACTAATCGTAGTTTTATTATTTGCTTTGGCACTATCAATAGCTTTAGTTAGAATCCTGATACCATTATTTAATGTTCTGTTAAAAAGTTCTTCTTCAGTAGTAACAACTTTTATTACCTGATCATACTTTTCTATTAATTCAGGAAAAGCATTTTTGCCCACTTCCACAACTACAGGCACAAGTTTATGGAGAAATGGCTCGTTAATTTCCAGTAAACGTCCATATCTTACAGCTCTACGCATAATTCTTCTCAGAACATATTCCCTACTAACATTTCCGGGTCTTACACCATCAGTAATCAGGAAAACAGTTGCTCTCATATGATCGGCAATTATTTTGAAAAAGACATCAAGCTTTTTATCCTGTCCATAAGTTTTACCGGAAATATTTTCGATTTCCTTCATCAATGGCTTAAAAGTATCAATATCAAAGATTCCCTGCACACCCTGAATTATTGAGGTAATCCTTTCAAGACCCATTCCGGTATCAATATTTTTTGCCGGTAATTGCTCCAATGAACCGTCTTCTTTACGGTTAAACTCCATAAAAACAAGATTCCAGAATTCTAAAAACCGATCAGAATCAGAACCAGCTTTTTCATCAGGAGTACCATCGCCAAATTCTACACCCATATCGTAATATATTTCCGAGCAAAAGCCACAAGGTCCGGTTTCACCAGCAGCCCAAAAATTATCTTTATCATCAAGCTTTACTATTTTATGCTCAGAAATACCCATTTCTTTATTCCAGATATCATAAGCTTCATGATCTTTATGATGGACAGTAACACTTAGTTTTTCCAAGGGTAAACCCAACTCTTTGGTAATAAAATGCCAGGCCCAGGAAATTACCTCTCTTTTATAATAATCACCAAATGAAAAATTACCCAGCATTTCAAAAAAAGTGTTATGCCTTAAGGTTCTGCCAACATTATCGAGATCTGTTGTTCGACAACACTTCTGATAGGTTGTCACTCTGGTATAAGTAGGGCTTTCCAGGCCAAACATTATTGGCTTAAACTGCAACATTCCGGCTGTGGTAAGTAATACTGAAGGATCACTGTGCGGAACAAGCGGAGAGCTTGGTAAATGTTTATGACCTTTACTTTCAAAGTATTTTATAAATTTATCTCTTATTTCTGATGCTGTTAACAAAGCAATAACCCCTTAAAAAAATTCAAGTTTTTAATTCTAATAAAACATTAATAATAATAGCGCAGGATTATTTATTCCAACAAGTGTCCGGTGATTTAACTCTCATTTAAAATATGTTTTTTTGATTTATGTCTATGATTCTTTATTACTTCAAGTATAATTATTTATTTAATACTAAAAAATCTCTTTTTGATAAACATATTATATTCGCAGGGAAAGTAGGTAGATTATGAGTGATAATTTAAATCCTTCACGTATTCTGGAAGTTGGCTTTGGTTTTTGGGGCTCTAAAGTTATCCTGACAGCTGTTGAACTTGAACTTTTTACAAAGCTTTCAGGACGTTCCCTTACCTCAGAAACTCTGGGTAATGTTCTCGAACTCCATCCCAGAGGTACAATTGACTTTTTTGACAGTCTTGTTGCTTTGGGATTTCTGAATAGAGAGGGAAATGGTACTTCTGCTCTTTATTCAAATACTTCTGAAACAGAAGTGTTTCTGGATAAAAATAAGCCTTCTTATATCGGTGGTATTCTGGAAATGGCAAATGCAAGATTATTCAGGTTCTGGAGTGATTTAACCCCGGCTCTTAAAACAGGGAAACCACAAAACGAAGTAAGGCATAGTCAAAAACCAATGTTTGAAACTTTATATGAAGATTTTCCAAGGTTAGAACAGTTTATGGGAGCAATGAGAGGAATCTCGTCTGGTAATTTTCAGGCATTCTCAGAAAAATTTGATTTCTCCAGTTATAAAACACTATGTGATGTAGGTGGAGCAACAGGATTGCTTTCAAGCCTGATAGCAAAAAGACATCCAAATATTAAATGCACCTCTTTCGATTTACCTCCGGTTGCCCCGGTTGCCAAAAAATGGCTTGAAAAAGAGAATTTACAAGATAAAGTAGAAATTGCTTCAGGAGACTTCTTAAAAGATTCTCTTCCTAAAGCTGATATCATCACGATGGGAATGATCCTTCATGACTGGAATCTGGAAATGAAAAAACATTTGATCAAATTGGCTTATGATGCTCTACCTGAAGGAGGTGCATTTGTAGCTATTGAAAACCTGATTGATGACGAACGGCGTCAAAATGCTTTTGGTCTGATGATGTCCCTAAATATGTTAATTGAATTCGGTGACGCTTTTGATTTTACCGGTGCTGATTTCTGGGATTGGTGCAAGGAAGCCGGATTTAAAAGATATGAAGTTTTACACTTGGCTGGGCCTTGTAGTGCAGCAATTGCTTACAAGTAAATATATTCAATTTAATAAAGATAAAGATTATGAACTACAAATCACCCTTAGAAATGATGTATCAGTGGGAAGCGGAAACACCTGATAAAATTTATTTGCGCCAACCTATTAACAAGGTTTATCATCAGTTAACCTGGAAACAGGTTGCTGAACAGGTAAGAAAAATGGCCGCTGTTTTAAAAAAGATGGATTTACCACCTGGTTCTAAAATAGGTATTTTATCCAAAAACTGTATCCACTGGGTTTTATCCGATCTTGCCATCATGATGAGCGGGCATGTATCTGTCCCCATGTATCCAAACTTATCGGCAAATGCTGTCAGACAGATTTTAGAACATAGTGAGACAAAAGTTTTATTTGTCGGAAAGCTTGATGATTATCCATCAATGAAACCAGGTGTACCTGATGATATTTATTGCATTTCGTATCCTTTTTATGAGCATCATGAATATGATAACTGGGACAAACTAATCAAAAATACAGAGCCTTTAGCCGAAAATATTAACAGAGATAAAGGTGAGCTGGCGACTATCATTTATACATCAGGAACAACAGGGATGCCTAAAGGGGTTATGCATAAATTCCATAACCTTTCCTTTGTTTCCACAAATGCCGTTAAAATGCTTGAATTGAGCAAATCCGGGGAACGATTCTTTTCATATTTGCCCTTATGTCATATAGCCGAACGAATGCTTGTAGAGATGGGTAGTATATACTCCGGTGGCTCTGTTTCCTTTGCCGAATCACTTGATTCATTTCCTAAAAACCTGGCAGATACAAAACCAACAGTTTTTCTGGCAGTACCAAGAATATGGACAAAATTTCAGCAGGGAATATTGAAGAAAATGCCTCAACATAAGCTGGATTTCTTATTAAAAATACCAGTTTTGTCAGGAATAATAAAGAAAAAAATTAAAGCTGGACTTGGCTTATCAGAAGCAAAAAATATTTTTACGGGAGCTGCACCTATGCCTGTTGAATTAACCAAATGGTTTGACAAGCTGGGAATTAAAATACAGGAAGCATATGCGATGACAGAGAACTGCTGCTATTCACATGTAACGCTTAATAATTTGATTAAAATTGGTTATGCAGGGCAGGCTTTACCCTATGTTACTATAAAATTAAGTAATGAAGCTGAAATAATGGTAAAACATGAAGGATTAATGGACGGCTATTATAAAGAGCCTGAAATGACAGAAGAATCCTTTTCTGAAGGATATTTTAAAACAGGAGATACCGGAGAAATAGACAGTGAAGGTTTTCTAAAAATTACCGGCAGGGTAAAGGATTTATTTAAGACCAGTAAGGGAAAATATGTTGCTCCCACACCAATTGAACAAAAAATTAATAATAATCCTTACATTGAACAGGTCTGCCTGGTTGGCTCAGGTTTACCTCAACCAATTTTATTAACAACACTTTCTGAAAATGCCAAAAATCAGTCAAAAGAAGAAATAAATTTAAGTTTTAAAGCATTATTAAATCAGGTAAATAAAGAGCTTGAATCACATGAGGAAATAAAAAAAATTATTATCCTTAAAGAAGAATGGACGATTGAAAACGAACTGTTAACTCCCACTATGAAAATTAAAAGAAATGTTCTCGAAAAAAAGCATGAGAGTATGTACTCAGAATGGTTTGAGCAACGTGATTTAATTTTATGGGAATAGTTCCCAGATAGAGTTCTGGAGAAATATTTTTCACAACAAGGGGCCTTGGTCCCTTGAGTAAGGCATTGCCTGATTGTGAAAATATTTTTATATTTAACAATATTAATAAGATCTTTGTATAATCAATTACATTTTTATTTGCTGAAATCATTTAAACTCTATTAGATAAATGGGTTTGTTCTATAAAAAATATGTTGAAGTTCTTCTTCAGCCATAGTTTTAATGTATATAGCTACATACAGAATTTAACTGGATACCTATAGTGCTGGAATAAAGAATGAGAAAAACAGGAACAAAGGTTCTGTTAATTAATAAATCTAAAAATGAGCATAAGCTATTTACAGATTTTATAGAAAGTAAAAAGCTGAATTATGGTGTTACTATCAGCCAGACTATTTCTAAAAAAGATTTAGAATCTCAGGAATTTTCCGTAATTTTACTTTATTACAGCCAAAATAGTGATTTAAAAATATTTAATATCATCAAACATACTCCTGTACTCTTTATTTTCTCAGAAGGAAGTGAGCAGGGTGCAATAAAAGCTTTAAAGTCAGGTGCTTATGACTGTATTTTAAAAGATCAGGAACATAATTATCTAAAAACATTACCAGGTATTATTAAAAAAGCAATTGAGTACCAAAAAAGTCTTAATTTAAATAAAATTCTTTCTGATACAGTGGCTAAAGCCCTTTCACAGAGTGAAACAAAATATAAATCACTGATTGAGAATGCGCCCATAGGTATTTTAACAGCAGATATAAATGGAAATATTGTAGATGTAAATAATATTTTGGTAAATATACTTGGTTCCCCATCCAAAGAGGAAACAAAAGAAATTAATCTTCTGGCATTTTCACCACTGAAGGAGTCAGGGTTTTCCAGTGATTTTTTAAAATGTCTGGAAACAAGAGCAATTATTACTTCAGAGATTCCTTATAAGACCAAATGGGGTAAAAGTATTTTTATCCGTTATCAGCTAACATGTATATTGGCTCCCCAGGGTAATGTAACTGGGATACAAGCTCTGGTAGAAGATATTACCCAGCGTAAAAAGTCGGAAAAAGCACTTAAAGAGAGTGAAGAATTATATCGAACCTTAGCCAGAAATTTACCCAATTCGGCTGTACTTCTTTTTGACGAAAATTTAAGATTCAAAATTGCTGAGGGTGCGTCACTGAACCTTGCAGACCTGTCACGCTTTGAAGGTAAAACTATCTGGGAAGTTCTGCCACCTGAATCAATTTCTTCGCTTGAGCCTTTTTACCGTGCTTCACTGGGAGGAAAAAAAATAAGCTTTGAAAAACAGTTTGGTGAGCAGATTTACTTAATTCACATGTTACCAGTAAAAAATGACAAAGATGAAATATTTGCCGGTATGGTTGTCTATCAGGATATTACAGAGCAAAAAATAGCGGAAGAGCAAATTAAGTCATCACTTAAAGAAAAAGAGATCCTTCTTAAAGAAATTCATCACCGGGTTAAAAATAATTTACAGGTTGTTTCCAGCCTTTTAAGCCTTCAATCCAATTATATAAGAGATAAAAATGCTCTGGATATTTTTAAAGAATCACAAAATAGAGTGAGAACTATGGCTTTAATTCATGAGAAACTATATCAGACAGAAAATCTTTCAAGTATTGATTTTGATCAGTATGTAACAAGTCTGGCAAGCCATTTATATCAATCATATAATATCAATACAAACTCGATAGATTTTAAAATCCAGACAAATAATATTTTTTTGGATGTAGAAACAGCAATACCAATAGGTCTTATTATAAATGAGTTAATCTCAAATTCATTAAAATATGCATTTTCATCTCAGGAAGATTGTATAATATTTATTTACCTCTATTATAATAAAAATAATGAGTTAGAACTTGTAATCGGCGATAATGGTATAGGATTACCTGCCGAACTTGACTTTAGAAATACCGAAACTTTGGGATTGCAACTGATTGTCAATTTGGTTGAACAGTTAGATGGTGAAATAGAGCTGGAAAGAAATAATGGTATTAGCTTTAGGATTAGATTTCCTGGTTTGATTTTATAATTAAACAAAAGGTAATGAGTGTAGAAAAGGATGAAAAAGTGTTAAATACACCAAGAATTCTTATTGTTGAAGATCAGAATATTGTTGCTATGGATATTCAAAACAGGTTAAAAAGCCTGAATTATATTGTAACAGCTATAGCATCATCAGGCGCAGGAGCAATAAAAAGGGCTGAAGAAACCAGTCCGGATCTTGTACTTATGGACATAATGCTAAAGGGAGATATGGACGGTATAGGTGCAGCCCAGCAGATTCGTACCCGTTTTAATATCCCTGTTGTTTATCTTACTGCTTATGCAGATAGCAATACATTACAAAGAGCAAAGCTTACAGAACCATTTGGTTATATCTTAAAACCTTTTGAAGAAAGAGAATTACATACAACGATTGAAATGGCTCTTTACAGACATAAAATGGAAAAGCAGTTAAAGGAAAGAGAACAGTGGTTTTCCACCACACTAAAATCTATCGCTGATGCTGTTATTACTACTGATAAAAACGGGAATATTTCTTTTGTCAATCCGGTTGCTGAAAAACTAACTGGTTGGAATCAGGAAGAAACATTAAATAAAAATATTGGCGAAGTTTTTAATATTTTTGATCTGGAAACGGGTGAACATATTAATCAGCCACTGAGTAAAATTATCAATGCAACAGTCCCACAATTACAGGAAACGGTGAGTCTTTCTTCAAAAGATGGAATACAGATTATTATTGAAGATAGTATTGCTCCTATTAAAGATGATAATAATGAAATTATAGGGGTAGTAATAATTTTCAGAGATATTACCAGTAAAAAGAAAATGGAAGAAGAACTGCAAAAAACACAAAAATTAGAGTCAATTGGCATTCTGGCTGGTGGAATAGCTCATGATTTTAATAATATCCTGACAGCTGTGGTTGGAAATATTTCTCTGGCAAAAATGAAGGTAAACAATGATGACAGAATTTATGAATTACTTGATGAAGCTGAGAATGCTGCCTTTCAGGCAAAAGATCTGACCCAGCAGTTATTAACATTTTCCAAAGGAGGTTCACCTGTAAAAAAAGTTGTTCCAATCAAGGATTTACTTGAAAGAACAACAAAATTTGCTTTACGTGGTTCAAATCTCCGGTGTCTTTTTAATTTTACTGATGACCTGTGGCCTGTAGAAATAGATGAAAGTCAGATCAATCAGGTAATTCACAATCTGGTTATTAATGCTGATCAGGCAATGCCACAAGGTGGAACAATAGTTATCACAGCCGAAAATATGCTATCAAGCCAGAAAAATAATTTTCTGCCCATAAAAGATCTTGATTATGTAAAAATTGCTATACATGATGAGGGTATTGGCATTCCTGAAAAAAATATTTCCAGAATTTTTGATCCTTATTTTTCAACAAAACAAAAAGGAAGCGGTTTAGGTTTAACAATTTCATTTTCAATAATCAATAAACATGATGGGATAATTACTGTAGATTCAAAGTTGGGAGCTGGTTCAACCTTTTATATTTATATTCCTGCTTTTACAAAACAGGTAAAATCAAAAGAACAGCCTAAAGATAAGGTGTTAAAAGGAACAGGTAAAATACTGGTTGTTGATGATGAACCAATGATCCTTGAACTTGCCAATAAAATGCTTAGTGATCTGGGGTTTAGTGTAGATTTGGCCAGAGAAGGAATTGAGGCTATCAGCCTATATAATAAAGCAGTTGCAGAAGAGGCTCGCTATAGCCTTGTTATAATGGATCTGACAATTCCGGGTGGTATGGGAGGTAAAGATGCGATTGATGAAATCCTGAAAATAGATCCTAAAGCAAAAGTTATTGTATGTAGTGGATATTCAAATGACCCGATTATTGCAAATTTTCATGATTATGGATTTTGTAATGCCTTAACAAAACCTTTTAGAATGAGTGAGCTAAGCAAGAAAATAAATGAAGTTTTAGGGGCTAGTCCAAATTCCTAAATTAAAACACGATTGAATGAAATTAATAAAAATATTATAAATATAATGACGGAAGCAAAGCAAATAAAAAACGAAGATATATACAAACTTATTATGGAGCAGGTTTATGATGGGATATTTATTGCCGATTTTAATGGTAATTTAACAGAAGTAAATAAAAAAGCGTGTGAAATGCTTGGTTATACAAAAGGTGAGTTGTTAAATATAAATATAGAGCATTTGCTTCCCGAAAATGAATTGGCAATATATTATCCAAAGCTGGAACAACTAAAAAACGGCTCAAATATAATATCAGAACAAAGGCTAATCTGTAAAAATAAACAGATAATTTATACTGAACTTAATTCAAAAATGGTTGGAGATGAGAAAATTTTAGCAATTGTCAGAAATATTACTGATAGAAAAAAAATTGAAGCCTCCGTTGAATTAAGTGAATCTTTAAACAAACAAATCATCGAAACTATACCAAGCGGGATAGTTATGGTTTCAATGGAAGGTAAAATATTAAAAGCAAATCTTGTTGCCCAAAAAATCCTGGGCTTAAGTTATGATCAATTAAAAAATATCTATATTGAAGAATTTAAGACAAAAACTATTTGGGAAAATGGTTCTGAATGTAAAGTAGAAGACTATCCGGTTTCAAAATGCCTGTTGGAAAATAGAGAACAGCCTCCGGTAACAATTGGGGTAAAAAGACCTGATGGAAACATATCCTGGGCTATTTTTACAGCAATACCTGTATATGAAAACATTTCTAAAAAACAGACCGGAGCATTGGTTACTTTTGTGGATATTTCAGAACGAAAAAAAATTGAGGAGGATTTGCGTAATAGTGAAGAAAAATTCAGATACCTCTCAAATGCTGTTTTTGAGGGAATTGTCCTTAGTGAAAACGGGGTTATACTGGAAGTTAATCAGGCATGTGCAGATATGCTCGGCTGCAATATTTCTGAAATAATTGGTAAAAATGCTACTCATTGTACACCCGAAGATGAGCAACAAAAAATAATCGACAATATTAGATCTGGAAATGAAAGTTCTTATGAATCCAAAGCAATAAAAAAGGACGGAACAATTTTTCCTATAGAGATTCGGGGAAAGCAAATACCTTACAAGAATGGAAATTTAAGAGTTACAGTAATTCGGGATATTTCCAGGTATAAAGAAGCAGAAAAACAAATCAGGAAATCTCTGTATGAAAAAGAAATACTTTTAAAAGAAATTCATCACAGGGTCAAAAATAATCTTCAGATAATATCCAGCTTACTTTATCTGCAATCAAAAAAAACCCAGGATAAAAATGTTATTGATATCTTTAAAGAATCACAAAATAGAATCAGATCCATGTCCTTTATCCATGAAAAATTATATGAGTCGAAAGAACTTGATAAAGTAGATTTTCAGGATTACATCCATAATCTGTCAGCAAACCTGATTCAATCCTATGGTATTAAAGAAAACTATCTGACATTAAATATTGAAATTGATAATACTTTGCTGGATATTAGCACCGCAATTCCTTGTGGTTTGATTGTCAATGAGCTTCTGGTTAATTCTCTTAAATATGCTTTCTCTGAGGATAGCTCTGATAATAATATTTTGATCAAGCTTTATGAGGAAAATAATAACTTCGTACTTATTGTAAGTGATAATGGTATAGGATTTCCTGAGAATATAAATTTTAGAGAAACTGAAACGCTGGGCTTACAACTTGTAACCCTTTTAAGTCAACAGCTTGATGCAAAAATTGAGATGACAGTTTCTAGTGGTACCACATTTAAAATAACTTTTAAGAACAAATAAAATCTACGATTTTATTTGTTCTTATTTTTTATAAGAAATCATCAAACCCTTCAACAAAAGAAAATAAAGGTTTTTTATACCAGGGTATATCTTTATAAGTACCTTTTTCTGCATTTTGAATCAATGAATCAAAAAATATTCTGTTGACTTCCTGAGCAAATTCAGGATCTGAAATTGCTACATTTAATTCCTGATTTATATGAAATGCCCTGCGATCTGCATTGCATGAGCCGATTGTAGTCCAGGTGTTATCAACAGTAAGGACTTTACTATGACTAAAAGTATGATCTTTTGCTCCTGTTCTGAAGACCTCAACATCACCTACTACTAACTGATTTGTTGTATTAGTGCTAACCAGATCAAAAAGCTTTTGATTATTGTCCTTTGGCATTAATGCTGTTACTTTGATACCTCTTTTTTTAGCCAGAATCAGATGCTCAATAAATTCATCATCAGAAAAATATGGCATCGCAATTTTTACATTATCTTTGGCAGAATCAATAGCGGCAACCATCATTCTTTTTATATCTTCCTTTTTATCAACTTCTTTTGGACTTGTAACAGTAACCCTCAAAGGATATTTTTTTTCATCTGTTTTTATTTGAATAGGGTTATCCATTGCTTTTTGCATTAATTTTGATAATTTGTTGCCAGCTCTTTTCCAGTCTGCAAAAAACTCTTTTAAAGTATCTTTTACAGCTTCACCTTCATAGCTCATCATAGTGTCATGCCATTCATGAGCGTATTTTTCACCAATATTCATGCCACCGGTCATTGCTCTTAAACCATCAGCAATAAATACTTTTCGATGAGTAATATTAGTTCCTTTGGAAGTGAAAACCTGTTTATTATATGTTTCAATATGAACTCCGTTTTTAGCCATATAATTCATTAGCTTTACATCAGTATTTCCTACAAAATCATATAATACTTTTACTTCAACACCCTCTTTATGTTTATTTACCAATGCATCAGCAAATTTCCTGCCGGTAAAATCATTATTAAACTGGAATACTTCTATATATAAACTTTCTTTGGCACCCATAATCAGGTTTTCAAGGGCTGGATAAGCATTTTTACCATCCATAAAGAATTTTACGTTTATATTATTGAAGGTATTTTTGGTACCGGTTGCAAAGTCAATTGAATTATTGATTCCAATATTATCAATATTTACCGGGGTAACAAAGCTTTGTGCTGAAACACCGGAAACATTGTTTAAAGAATTTATCGGATTGCCACATCCAGCTAAAAGAATACTGCTAATAACCAAAGCAAAAAATGATGATTTTAAATTTGCCACTTTAAATCATAACCTCTATCTCAATATCTCTATTAAAATCCTTTTAGAGAATTATCCTTAAACCTTGCCCCTTTTAAATAAAAATTATTCTATAACTAACCTAAGTTTAACTTTAATGCAGTTGGTACATATTTAACTCTTTGGAAAAGGTATAATTTTTAATGTGTTTTATTTTTATAGAGGCAAACTGAAGGTGAAAAAAAATTATTTTTTAGAGCTGTTGTGAAGGCATCCCCCTATCAAAAAAAGTCATTTGTGGTATCATAATAAAATCTTTTATTAATTGTAAGTTTTGTTTATTGAATAAGGTATTTGGGCTTTTTTCAATAAGCTTTTAAATGTTCAATCACTCTTCTACTTTGCTCTGAGTGCTGGACTTAGACAAATTAAAGGAAGTAACATTAACTATTTTTTTATAACTTTCAGAGGGATTTCAAAAATGAAAAAAAACTTAATTTTTTTAGCAATTTCAACTTATATTCCGTCAATAATGATGAGTGGATGTCCGACCCCACAAGGAGTTCCCCCAGCCCCGGTTCAGTCATCTTCAGCAGCTCCGTCAAAAGTAGGCTCTAACGATACTTCCACGACTCCCTCAGGAAGCACGTTTTCACCAGAGGTAAAAGCGGAATTTGAAAAAATGGTAGGAGTTAAAAACAAAGTTATGGTCCAGGCTGTAAAAACCGAAAGGGGCGATGCATTGCTTGTTGTTCTTTCAAATTTTACTTCAGATAAAAGAGTTGATGTTTCTGTCATATTGCCAACTCGTCTACTACCAGACCGTATTACTTTTCTGGCAAAGGATGGAACTGTTCTTGGAAAAACCTCTTCTTTCAAGGCTCTTGCTGTTATATCTGATTTTACAAATATTGATTTGTTGTCATTTAATTCTTTGAATATCCAAAATGATAACAATCTTCAAAGTATTTTGCTTAACATGCAAATTTTGGGACTTCTTAACCCTCCAAACCCACCCGATTTTAATGCTTGGTTTACTATATCTGGAGATTTTGACTCATGTCTTTTGGGTTCTCAACTTAAAATAGGTCCATATGGTTCTTTCTCTGATAATTTAACGGCTGGTTGCGGTTAGTCTGCCCGGTAAAATGTAGTCGGGGATAATATTTGATACAGATAATAAATTACGGGAAATTTGTGTTGAGATAAATAAAAGGTACGGGACGGATAAAGAGCATGTTCATTTTCTGATTCAGACCGTACCGAAATACACTCTTTTACGGGCAGAGCAATTGACAAAAAGTATACAGCCAAACAGCGTTTTAATCTTTTTGCCAGAAATAAAGATGTGTTCTGATATATTCTGGATACAGTCTTTTTATGAAGTTCTCCACTGAGAATACCAGAGCCGGATTCCAGTAAATAATACCGTAACCATACATGTAAATAAGTTTTGTCTGGTGTGTAACCCGAAAGTACGAAGGATTGAAATAATGTTCAGGACCGATTGACATATTGATTTCAAATTTTAATCCCCATGAGTTGCCCTGGTTGCTTATTAATCTGCCAATCGTAAAGCTTATATCATTTCTTTTAAACTGCCTGAGAAATCTAATCCATCCTATATACTCATTATTAAAACGTTTACCCACTCCAGCCTCAAAAGTAATATCCAAATTTCCTGCATAAAATTGAGCAAAGGGAAGAATTGAAAAATCTATATTTTTATATTTCAAATCATAAATTAAGTTTCCTGAAAAGTTAAGGTTTAGTTTTCCATCGAGAAACATATATCTGGTTTCATTTCCCAATAATAGGTTATGATAAGTACTTTTCAGATAAGTTCCTGCCCTGAATGTTGTATATAACGGAAGATCTGCTACTGGTACGGCATAATCAGCATATATATTTAAAATATTGTTGGGTATAATCACATTATTTTTGGAGAAATCAAACCAAAACAACTGGCTGAATACAGGAACACGGTACATGGCAGAAAGAGAAAATCCTTTACCAAAATATGTTTGAAGTACTGGAAGAAATAATAATGTTGTTCCATATTCCTGACTTCCTCCTACATCAAATCCCATAACTAAATCAGAATGTAGAAATAACGAGTTATCGACTTTTTCATGTAAAATATTATTTGTATTGTAAGTAAACTCTATTTTTTTTGCGAATTCTTCCTGTGTAAGCTTTTTATCAATAAAACTAAGGTAATCTCCAAAATTAAATTTTATCCCTAATATTTTCTGTCCCCTGCTCTGAGGATATATTTCAAGATTTGCATCATTTTCTATATTCCCTTTTAGGCCTGCAAGAAGTGAACCAAGTAAATGAATTTCATGAATAAAGCTTCTGTTCTCATAAGTAATAATGTAATTTTGGGGAGAGTGCTCAAAAAAAATGAAATTTTCAAGGCCAAGCTCCAGCATTTGTTTTTTTATGTCCTCTGTTTTACTGGTTTCAGCAAAACCTGGCATTATCATAATTAATAAAACAAATAAAACTTTTATTATTATTTTTATAAAAAAAAGCCCTGAATTTATATATTTACAACTCAATTTCATAGCCTAACCTTGCAGTAAAATATTTTAAATCAACCATTGATACTTTGAGATTAAGACCAAATATAGAGCCAATATCAAGACCATAGTTAAAGTATTTTGAGTCATATTCAACTATAAATGAAGCAAGTGAAAATATTTTTGGAGTTTCTACCGCACAAAAGAATCCATTAACTCTGAAATCCCTGTTAATAGTATTAATTGCCCTGGTGTTATGAACAAATCCAAAGGGAATTTCCGGTGCATAAGAATACCCCAGGCTGGTTTTGAAATCAAAAAGTTGTTTACCGAGTACAATATAAAATATCTGCTGATGGGATGAAAGGCCTCTTCCCCCCAAATTTACTGCTCGATTTGAAATAATGTCTCTTCCTCCTAAAACGGCAGAAGGGAAAAAGCCTTTATCTTTAAGTAACTGTATTCGCAAAAAAGTATTTTTGTCAGACCAGGAACCAGTAAGATAAGGATGGTCAACATCAAGTTTTCCATCAAAAACCTCAGTAAAGTTTATTCCAATCTCTATCCTTGGTATCAGACCAATGGATATGGAATAAATATTATTCGAAAACTTGGTATCAACGTATGATTTTCCCTGAGGTAAATACGAAAAACCCAAATTAATGTTTTTTTCAGTAAGTACTTCTGAAGAGGGTGTATTTATAAACCCTTTGTCCCCAAATAAAGAAGTACTTGCAAAGGTTACAGAATAAAGATTAATTAACAGGTAAAATACTGTTATGAATAAATTTTTTTTCACTGTTCCATCTTTTATAATAACTTGACAAGGAAAATACAGATTAATCTTAAGGGAAAAAAGCAGTATCCTTCTTTATTGGCATTAAAACAAAAGGGAAACATAAGCATATTAATTGGGTTTCCCTATGAAAAATATACAACATTTTAACTTACTGTGTCAAAGGAGATAAAGTAAGTGAGGTCACAAACTTTGTTTGTTAAGTGAGTAGGAAATAAGATTAAATAAAACTTCTTTTCAATTCTTTACTTCTCCCTTAAAGGTAAACTTGTTTACCACCTCACAGGCAAGCTTACTTGCTGCCTAACTTTCCATCTTCCCCCTGGCATCACTTTAAATTACAATTTATAAGTAAATTTATTTTTCAATATATAAAAGTATGAATTTTTTTAGCCAGGAATTTAAAAACCAGCTTACAAAAACAGTTTCTGAAATAGAAAATAACTCTCAGGTCGAAGTTGTGGTAATCATTAAAGCAATATCAGGTAATTATGAGGATAATGCCTTAAAGCTTGGCGCAATTCTTTCCTTTATTTCTTTTACTCTTTTTATGTTTTTACCGTCTGAGTTTGGCAGCTACCTGATTTATACAGGTACCACTGCTGCTTTTGTAATACCTGTAATTTTAGGTTATTTATCAAAATCAATCTTAAGGAGTTTAGTTTCGCCCAAAAGAATGGCAAGAAATGTTGAAATTATGGCAAGAGCAATCTTTCAGAAAGCTGGTATATATAATACAAAAAATAAAATAGGGGTTCTGATATATGGTTCACTTTTTGAAGAAAAAGTATATATTTTACCAGATCGTGGAGCAGAGAACTCTATACCTGCTGAAGAATGGGAAAGAATCACGGTTAATTTAACCAAAATATTAAAAAATTCTGATTCAGGTGCAACGTTTCTTTCAGAATTAAAAAACTGTAGCCATATTTTCTCAAAATATATACCACCAATAGAAAATGATATTAATGAACTACCTGATAATCTGGAAATAAACCTATGAAAATAAGAAATATAACCTTCACAATTATTTTATTATTTTCATTTTCAATTTTCTGGGTTCAGTTTTCAGAAATATCCTCTGCTCGTCCCGGTGGAGGGCATGGCTTCAGATCCAGCCGGAGTTATTCAAGTAAAAGCTATTCCAGCAAAAGTTATTCCAGTGGCAGACGTTATGGAAAAAGTTATGGCAGTAGCTCAAAATTAGATTTTGAAACACTGATCGTAATTATCATAATTATCGTTTTTATCATTATTTTATTAAAATCAAAAAAAGTTGTGAAAAAGAATGAAGAAAGAATCGTAGTTTCTTCTGATTATCAACATAAACCTGCAAAATCTAATAATTTACTTGAAAAACTTAATGAGAAAGATCCAAATTTTTCTTTCACTCTTTTCCTTGATTTTGTTAATACTTTATATAACGAATTTTATAGCTATCATGGTAAAAAAGAAGTAAAAAACCTGGCCCCTTATCTGACCGAAACTGATTTAAATAAAGCTTTTGAAAGCAACTTTGAAATAAAAGAAATTATTGTTGGTAGTATAAATCTTTCCTCAATTACTGAAACAAAAGATAATGATATTTTAACAGTTGAAATAGACGGAAATTATACAATAGTTTCTAATTTATCTCAAATAAGACATCAGGTTTTTGAAAGATGGCAGTTTTTCCGTAAAAAGGGAATACTATCTCAAGGTCCTGATATTATGAGAAATTTATCATGCCCTTCATGTGGAGGAGCCCATAATTTTACAGACGGTGGCAAATGTTATTATTGCGGAAACTTCATTGCTCCCGGAGAAATGCAATGGTTTTTAAATAAAAAAGTAGAAGTCATTAATAAACAATTCAAACTTCAGGAACAAATGGGTTATTCAGAGGAGACAGGAACAAACAGACCAACTATTGTCCAGGTTAATCTTAAGCAAAAAACAGAAGATTTTATTAATAATCATAATATTTCCAATTGGGATAGTTATTGGGAAAACTTTAAAAATAATATCGCCGGAACTGCTTTCAAACAGATATATAAAAGCTGGTCAGAAAATAAGCTTGAAGAGGTCAGGTTCCTGTTATCAACAAGATTATATAAATCTTTTGAATTCTGGATAAATATGTACAAAAGCAATGATTATAAAAATAAACTGGAAAATATAGAAATCAATTATCTTGATCTGGCAAAAATAGATCTGGATAAATTTTATGATTCAATAACCGTAAGGGTTTATGCCAGTTGTTTTGATTACATTGAAAACAAAAACGGTGCTTTGGTTTCCGGTTCAAAAAATAATCTCAGATGGTTTAGTGAATACTGGACATTTATTCGTAAAGCTGGAATTGAAGGAGATAAGGTAGTTGATAGTAAACACTGCCCTGCCTGCGGTGCTTCTTTGGAAAAAACAGGACAATCAGCAAAATGTGAATATTGTGGTTCAACTATTAACAATGGTGATTTTTCCTGGGTATTAACTATGATTACCCAGGATGAAGTTTATCAATAAAAAAAACCGAAAAAATAATTTTTTCGGGATTTATATGTTGGAAAAAATCTTACATAACGCCAGCTAATCTTACATCTTCAATCTCAGCTACATCCTGATATTCTTTACTGGAAAGCAATCTTTTAACCAGTGATTTATCAAATGCTAAAAATTTTCCTATTCTTACTCTCATTTCAATCTGATCTAATTTTGAAAACATGTTCACACTGTCAAAAAACTGATAATCAGCATTATGGCTGTGATTATAAATATAATGAGGCATACTGAAACTCATTACAGCATGATATACATCATCAAGATACTGTGCTTTATCATTGGATGATTCAAAATATCTTTTTATAGCATGACCATAAAAAGCATGGTGTTTTAGCTCATCTTTAGCAATATACACTAGCAAATCTTTAACAAAACTCGATTTAGTCTTTTTAATAGCACTTTGATAATATTTAGCAGTAACAAGTTCCTGAATAGTTGTATAGGTTAACATTCCACCTATTGAGGAATAACAATCAGTTTTGCAACTTTCTTTCTGTAATTTTCCAAATGGAGTTTCAGAAACCTGATTATAATAATACTCACCTTTAGCTGGTTTATCATAATATTTTGCATCACCAGTGATATCAAGAATATCAGCCAGTTTTTTCAGACTATAACTATGCCTGTGTTCTTCACCAGCCCAAAGGGTTACAAACTGCCATAATTCCCATTCTTTTTCTATTCCTTTTACTCTTGTCCAGGT
>CAYRDV010000053.1:12039-21852 GCA_964422885.1 uncultured Candidatus Sericytochromatia bacterium | reverse complement strand
TTATCAAATGTATTTACAACTGATTTTGATAAATATGATACCGAAAAACAAAGTATTTTTAATAAAAATCAAAAAGGCAAATTAAGCAAATCCGAATTTGAAAATTTGTTTGCTCACATTGCTCTTAACAACATTAAAAATAGTGAGCCTGCTGAAACCCCAGCTGCTCCTGGTGCTGGACAATAATTAAGTAAAGAGCGTAGCTAATACGTTCTTAGATACAAATTGATCTAAATTTAACCAAACAGAGATATCCAAAAAGATATCTCTTTTTTCATTCACCTTTTTTTAAGTACTTTGTTCAGAATTTATACCAAGATAAAAACGTTCTTTACCTGTAAAGACACCTGAGAGGCTAACATAATCATTGCCACGTTCTTTTATATTGACCTGTTTTTTTACTGGTTTGCCATTCTCTTCAAAATACACATAATATTTATCACCTTCTACCATTAAGGCCTCAACTGGTACATAAAAAGTCTTCTTTAGCTCATTATTTATAATTTTTATATTTACCGTCATATTTGGCTTTAACTGTCCAATATCAGTTTTTGAGCCTTTTGGGTTTTTATCTTTTGTAATTTCTATATCAACATCAAAATATTTTAAGCCTTTTGGATTTTCCTCATTCAGATATTTTGCCAATTTACCTATTTTTATAACTTTTCCCTTAAAAGCAGTGTCAGAAAGACTGCTTACTTTTATTTCAACTGGTAATCCTATTTTTACATTTATTATTTCCAACTCATTTACTTTTGATTCTATTTTTAAATTATCTATCTCAGCAATACTTAAAAAAGAAAAACCTTCCCAAACTTCCATACCAACCATTGGCTTTCTCCAACCCCAAATACGTGGATAAATAAGTATCCCGTCCATAGGAGAATGTAAATCAGCCATAGTTATTTTTTCTTTAATTCTTTTTGACTCTTCCTGATAATGCTTTATTTTAAACTGGCTGTTTTTGGTTTTTACTTTTAAGGTTGCTTTTTGAGCCTGTGATTCTATATTATTAATTTTTAGATCAAGCTTTGCCTGTTCCTGAGAAAGGTTTGCCTTATCCAGCTCATATTTGTTATATTCGGGATGGAGTTGTTTTTTTGTTATTTTTGCTTTTTCCAGATCAGTCTCCAGTGTTTTAAACTCAAGATCAGTACTATTCAATTCTTGCTCGGAAAGATATCCTTTTTGATAAAGTAATTTCTTTTTTGGTAAAGAGTGATTGGAAATCTTTATATTAGAAATCTCAATATCAGTATCAGCCTTAGTTGTCAAATCCTCTCTGGCACCTTTTTTTAAAAGCTTTAATTCAAGTTCTTTTAACTTAAGATTGTTTTTCTTATTATTATTTTCCATCTGCAATTTATATATTTCCAATGGAAAATCAGCTTTTTTCTTTTCAAAATCTATTTGTTCAGAATTAAAATAATCAAGTTCACCGGAATATGCTTCAATAAATTCCCTAATATTTATCTTGGCAATTATATCCCCCTTTTTTACTATAGTTCCTTCAGGAATCATTTTTTCAATAGTCCCCCAAATCCCTTCCGGTGTAACGATACTGAGCTCTGAAAAAGGTTTTATTGTTCCTTTTGTTTCCACTACTTTTTTAAAATCACCACTAAATATAGGGATTGGTGTAAGATTTGATTCTTTCTTTTGCTGGGTGCATCCATATAAGGATGTAATAACTAGGAGTGAAACAATTCCGATTTTTAAAAATCTTTTCTGTTTACTCATCACTTTGCACCTTTCAATTCCCAAACTATGTTATTATTTTCCAGTAAAGTGCCCTCTACTTCCGATAAATTGTTAACCGATTTTATATAATCAATAATTGCATTTACTTCATTTAAACTTGCTTCCTCAAAATCTTTCTGGTACTGAAGAACCTGAAAGTTAGTGCTTAACCCAAGATTTAACTTTTCAATTTCGGCTTTTATCTGTTCTTCTGCCAGCTTTTTTGCCAGTTTATTTGCCTGTACCCTTCTCTCATTAATTTCCACAGACCTGATGCTATTTCTTACTTCAGTAAAAATCTTTTGCTTCAGTTCATTAACAACTAATTTTTGTTTTTCTTCTTTAATCAGTACCTCCTGATATTCTGTTTCTGCTTTATTTCCGGTTACAGGTATTTCAAAATTCAATCCGATATTCCAAAAATAAGTTTTAAAATCAAATAGTCTGCTAATCGCTGTTGTATATTTACTATCAAGGCCTTCAAGTCCGGCATTTCCCTCAAAATTCAAATTTGGCAACCTATTTTGTGAATTTATCTGTTTTTCAAGCTCAAGATTCTTTGTATCAAGCATCATTATCCTAAAATCAGGCCTTTCCATTGCTTTTTTCAAACTTGCATCAAAATCAGGGTTAAATTTGTTAAACTCTGGCTTATCCAGGGGCAAAATTTCTGTTTTCCAGTCAGAAATCGTCGAGTTACCAGAGTTTATTAGCTTTTTAAGTGAATCTTCATTATCTCCCAGGTTTTTTTGTACCTGAAGAATATTTTCTTCCTTGGCTGCAATATTAGCTTCAGTTGCCAGAATATCTATTTTAGCCATAAAACCAGCTTTTTCTTTTTCTTTATTTATTTTCAAAAGATCCTTAGTTAACTCGAGTGAGTTCTCCAGTACTTTTAATCTTTCTTTTGTCAAAATCAAATTCCAATAACTATCTTGAGTTCTTGAAACAATTTCGATGGCTTTTCCCTTGAGTTTATAAGATGAAGATTCGGTTTCATTTTCTCCGATAGAAATCCTTTTCTGTCCGTTAAAGGCATATTTAAGTAAAGGATGATTAAAGTTAAAAGATAAATGAGGATTAATTGCCGGGTTAAGGTCCACCCTTGTTGAATTAGTGTTAAAAATACTATTATCAAAACGAAGAGAAAACTCACCACCAGTAGCCAGTTTCTTTTTGGCATAAAAATTATAATTCTGGAAAAACTGATTTAATATACTTCCCCCAGAAATAAAAGAATTTGATGTAGGTTTTACCTCATTTCTAATTTGGGGCTCAAATCCAACTGAAATTCCAAAATCGTCCTTTATTTTTTGCAGGTTTAAAAGTTGTAGTTTTGGCGAATAAGATTCTATATTAAGCTCAAGATTCTGTTTAAGAGCCATCTCAATACAATCCTGAAGGGTCATTTTCGCCTGTTTTTTTTCACTGGAAGTATTTCCGACAGCAAATGCAGCAGTTGAAAAAAGAACTGATAGAACGATGCTTCCAGCAATTTTTTTTAACATTTAGATCAGATCTCCTGTCGCTTTTCTATTATCAATAAAATGCTGCAAAACTGGTTCATTTGGTATATCTTTGACTACCTTACCATCTCTGAACCAGATAATTCTTTTGGTACATCTGGCAATATCAGGTTCATGAGTAATAATAATTATTGTTGTTCCCTGCTCATTAAGCTCTTTAAAAAGAGTCATAATCTCATAACTTGTCTTGGTATCCAATGCTCCCGTTGGTTCATCTGCCAGTAATATGCTGGGATTATTAACCAAAGATCTGGCAATACTTACCCTTTGTTGCTGCCCACCGGATAATTCAAGGGGTTTATGATGCATCCTGTTACCCAAACCAACCCGTTCCAGTGCATTTACTGCTTTAGTTTTTCTGTCAGCCTTAGTAGTACGTGCATAAAAAAGTGGCATGGAAACATTTTCCAGAGCAGTCATATCATTTAAAAGATTAAAATTTTGAAAAACAAAACCTATTTTTTTGTTTCTAACCTTAGCCAGCACTCTCTCATCATATTTACTTATATCCTCACCATCAAGTTTTAAAACACCAGATGTAGGTGTATCAAGGCATCCCAGGATATTCATCAGAGTGGATTTACCTGAGCCTGAAGGGCCCATAATTGAGACAAAATCACCTTCATTAATATTTATTGAAACATTATTCAGGGCATAAATTTTTTCAGTTCCCAGAGTGTAAACTCTTGAAAGGTTAATAGCTTCAACCATTTTATTACTCTTCAGTTTTAAAATATTTTAATTTTCATATTATTTTCTTATTAAATTATTAGATTTTTAAAATAAAATATATATAATCTATAGTAAGTATAAAAAAATTTGTTTTTATATTATAGATGGCTTATAGTAAAGAGTTTTAAATATCTTTAGAAAGATATACATTTTTAAATTATGACACAAATATGTGACAGTGGATACAAACGTTAAAATAACTAAAAAGTACTTGCCAAGCTGTCACGTTTAGTGTTATAATATTGTTATATAAGGTAATTAAAAATGTATAACATTGAACTACTTGCAAAGCTGTCAGGCCTAACCCGAAGAACGGTAAGGTACTATATACAGATTGGCTTGTTAGAGCCTCCGCTTGGTACATGCAGAGGTTCATATTATACAGACGGACATTTAAACCGTCTTAATAAGATAAAAAACTGGTCCAATCAGGGTGTACCCTTAAATAAAATTAAGGAAATAATTGAAGGAGTAGCACCATCAGTAACTGTTGATTCAGTGAATGTGGTTTGTACTGCTCAGTGGGAGAGACTGGAACTTTGCGATGGTATTGAGCTTCATTTCAGAAATAATTACTTAAGAAATGAAGAGCTTAAAAAGATCAATGCATTTATACAGGAAGTAATTCATTGTCGTAATTATGAAGATGAGAATGAAGATTTCTAAAAAATCTAAGTGATTTTTTGAGGAGGAAAATTAAAAATGAGTAATCTGGTGTTGGAATTAGATAAGGATATGGAACAAATTGAGGAGTTTGAAGAACTCGAATTTGAAGAAAAAATAGAGGGAACTGATGAGGAGACCTTGGTAGAAGAAAAAGTTAAATCTCCTGATACAGATAATTTGGTTAATTTGTATCTTAAAGAGATTGCTCCTATACCACTTCTTAAAAAAGAAGATGAATTAAGGTATGGGCATATGGTAATGGCAGGTCAAAAAATTGAAGAAGAAATGAAAAGTCTGGAAAAAGAGCTTGGTCATTTACCTTCATTGGATCAGTTGTCAAAAAGACTTAAAATGTCGGTAGAAAAAATAAGGAAAGTGCAAAAAGAAGCAATATATGGCTCGAATAAATTAGTAACCTCTAACTTAAGGTTGGTTGTGAGTATTGCCAAGAAATATAAGGAAAAGGGTTTACCCTTTGATGATTTAATACAGGAAGGTAATTTGGGGCTTATGAGAGCTGTAGAAAAGTTCGATCCAGGCAAAGGATATAAATTCAGTACTTATGCAACATGGTGGATCAGACAGGCTATTTCCAGAGGATTATCTATCAAGTCAAGGACAATAAGATTACCTTTGCATATAGTAGAAGCAACACAAAAAATTAAAAAGGCAATCAGACAAATGACTCAGGATAATGGCAGAAGACCAGATGTTGAGGAGATAGCAAAACAACTTGATATGCCGGTTGATAAATTAAGAACCATATCGGAAGCTTCGATAGAACCTATTTCTCTGGATACAAAATTAAAAGGTGATGATGATGTATATGTAAAAGACCTTGTACCAACACATATTGAATCACCTGAAGATTATGTGATCAAAGAATCGATGAAAGAAAAAATTGAGCAGATACTTGAGATATTAACTGATAAAGAAATAGAAGTAATTAAATTGCGCTTTGGGCTGGAAGATGGTCAACAAAGAAGTTTACAGGAAGTGGCAGATAATTTTGATCTTACCAGAGAAAGAGTAAGGCAGATTATTAATGGTGCAATGAAGAAATTAAGGCAATCTGACAAGTTAAAAGGATTAGTTGGTTTTCTCGAAAATTAATTGTTTTAATAAAGAGAGGGATGAGTAAAATCATTCCTCTTTTTTTCGTTTTACAATCGTTTTACAATTGGGCAATATTACAGAAATATACCAAGTACATAATACATTCAAAGAATATCCATACCAAAGGAGAGAAGAATGAAAAACCTATTACATAGGGGCCTGTGTTTACTGATTCCGGTAACAATACTTTCGGCTTGTTCAAACACAGCTCCAAATACCAGCATTGTTGAGGATAATAATAAGGATAGCAAAAGTTTTACGATAAAAGCACCGCCACTTCTCCCTCCCATTATCTAGTATCTATGATATATTAAAAATGTAATAAAATCGAGGTTGTCCGAAAAGTGGGCGTTTAGTAAAACGCCCCTACATAAAATAATAATTGTAGGGGCGTAATAATTTACACCCTATTTAAGGAAATCCCGGATCATAAAAAGGGTAAAAATATGGCCAGACTCCATATAATTGATGATGAAGTAGATTTACACGATTTATTAAAGGACTATTTTGCGGATACACCCTTTGAACTTACTGGCTCAGAGACTCCACATGAAGGAATTGAATTTGTAAAAAAAAATCAGGTTGATTTAGTTATTTTGGATCTTATGCTACCAGGAATGGATGGTTTTGAAGTTTGCCGTAAATTAAGAGAAACTCATCCTTATTTACCAATAATAATGCTAACAGCCAAAAAGGATGACTTTAACAAAATTGTTGGTCTTGAACTTGGGGCAGATGATTATATTGCAAAACCTTTTAACCCAAGAGAACTTGAAGCGAGGATAAAAACAGTTCTGAGAAGATTTGAGCGTTCTGTTGCTTTTAACGAAAAAAAAGAAAATATGCTCTACTCAAAAACCTGGGACATAACTCTTAACCTTGATTCCAGGCAAGTAAAAAGGGCAGAACAGCCACTTAATTTTACGACTACTGAATTTGAATTTTTAAAATGTCTGATGGAAAATGCTGGTGTGGTGCAAAGTCGTGATGCATTAATGAATAAAGTAAAAGGAATAGAATTTGAATCCTTTGATCGGTCAATAGATGTTTTTGTTAGTAAATTAAGACAAAAACTTGAAGATAAGGGTGAAATTATTAAAACTGTAAGAGGTATTGGTTATATATTTTCTAAACTTTAATTACGACTCAACAAAAAAGGAGATTAGTATTATGTTTATAGATTCCTGCCTTCGCAGGAATGACAGTCACTCCTGCGAAGGCAGGAGTCTAGAATATAATAGTTTATGATAAATAAACTTTACAGAAAGCTTTATATTTATGCAATTATTATCCTAACAGCATCAATAACGTTTACTATCACAATTACAAACCTTTTCTTCATGTTAAATGAAGATAAAATGAGAGATCGGCATTTTTATACAGAAGCTACATTTATCAGGTCATATTTACAACTCATTGCTCAGGATTACCCTCAAAAATTTCCTGAAAAAATACGCTATATTAATGAATCACTGAAAATGAGTATTGCTTATTATAATAAGCATAATCTGATTTTTGCTGCGGGGGAAATTCCAGAGATTCATAATGATAAACTTGAAAGCTTTTTAAAGGAAAAAAAGACTAAACTTTTACACGGACCAAGAATCCCCCCAACCATAATGATATTTCTTGAAGAAAACAAACCTGAAAAAGGTTATCTGATAATGAAGTTCCCTCCGCCTCCACACCATCGGGGTATCAGTCCATTATTTATTACCGGAATTTTAATTTTACTATTTTTAGGTATCCTTTTAATTCCATATTCACAATATATACTTAAACCATTTAAAGAGCTGATAATTTCGATTAACCGGGTATCCCTGGGGGATTTTAATACTACAATAGAGTTACCAAAAAACAGTGAGTTTAAAGTTATTTCTGATGCTTTTAATAATATGACCCGAAAAATCAGCGAAATGATGCATCAGCGTCAAAGACTGGTTGCTGATGTTTCTCATGAACTGAGGACACCACTGACAAAAATCAGGTTAAGTCTGGAATTGCTGGCAAAAGAAGGTAAAGGTAAACAAAAATATATCGATAAATCTATTCTGGAAGTAGAAAATCTGGATAAGCTTATTGATAACTTACTTGATTCTTCTAAGCTTGAGCTTGACAGTGAAAGCTATAAACTAACAGACATAGATTTTTCAAAGTTTATAACTGATTCCCTGGAAGAAAATCAGTTACTTTTTGATGAAAAGAAATTAAAATTTGCGGTGAATATTGAAAATAAAGCAATTTCAATAAAAGGAAATAAAATCTTATTAGGCAGGGCAATTAATAATATATTTTCAAATCTGATAAAATATGCACCTTATGATTCTACAGTAGATATAATACTTAAGCAGGAAAAAAACATGGTTATTCTGACTATAAGGGACAGGGGAGCTGGAGTAAAAGATAATGAATATGAAAAAATATTTGAACCTTTTTACCGTTCGGATTCATCACGTTCAAGGCGTACAGGTGGTACAGGGTTGGGGTTATCTATAGTAAAAAGAATAATCTTACTTCATGGTGGAAATATCAGGGCTTATGCTCCTAATGATAACCAACCAGGTTTAGTCATGGAAATTACTGTTTAAACTGTTTAAGAAGCTTTGGTATTAAAGCTTCTTATATGGTATAATTATGTTCGTTAAACAATTATTAGTTAGATAGAAAAAGATTTTAAATTTCTTGGACTCATATCTCTTAAGTAGGAGTGAAAAATGGGATTATTTCTATATACCTCTCAACCCATCTTCCTTAAAAACATTTCATTTAACACTATAGATAATAGAAATACCTTATGAGAAATATAGTAAGATTAAAATTATCAACATTAGTTACTCTTTCACTCATTACAGCATGTGCTCCAAATATACCAAATGTACAAAGTAATCATAATCAATATTTGGCAAATGGTATATTCAGTAAATATACAGTTACAGGTAAAGCAGAATTCCCAAATGTTCACCCTTTGAATGGGGTCAGGGGGATGTCTACAAAAGCAACCCTTGTAGAAGTTGGCTCATCTGCAACTGTATCAATAATATTTCCTCATGACCATCCAACCAATGCCAATAAAACAATTGCTACGGGACTCACAGATTCAAGTGGTGTATTTATGGTAAACCCTACAGTAGCTTTTAACCCTTCAGTAGGGGATATATATACGCTTGAAGCAGTAAAGAGGATGGGTGGAGCGGGTTCTGCTGTAATGACAATAAGGACATATATAAAGTGGAATGGTAATGGATGGGACAGTATGACTTATCCTGCTTTATATATTAATCCAAAAACAACAGCTTTGGCAGTAATAGCCAATTTACAATCAATATCTTCATCCTCAACAATAGGAAAGATAGATGTAAGCAGTGGTAGCAGTATAATACCAAATCCGGTAGGAGGAGTGCCTGTCCAGACGATACTGGATGTATCCACAATGGTAAATACGGTGTTACAGGAAAACCGTGATCCGTTTTTTTCAATAAAGTATGACCCTAACGGTACATATTTTGTAGATGATAATTATGAAAACCTACTTGGTAAGCTAATTAACACCAATGCCTGTAATGGGTGTAACCTTGTTGGAGTAAACCTTACAAATGTTGATTTAAGAAACAAGGATTTGACAAATGCTAATTTATCATCCCAATACTTTATTAATAAAGATTTCAGCGGAAGTACACTTACCGGGACTATTTTTATGAACTCTGTTTTTAAAGGAGCAAATTTAAGTAATACTAATCTGAAAGATGCTATAGGGTATAATGGAAATATTGGTGATTTTACTAACTATAATTTCTCCAATGCTAATTTAAACGGACTTAATTTAGCTGGAATTACTTTAACTGGTGCTAATTTAAACGGAGCAAATTTAAGTAATACTAATCTAAAAGATGCTATAGGATATAATGGTATTGTTGGTAATTTTACTAACTATAACTTCTCTAATGCCAATTTAAACGGGACTAATTTAACAAATGTCACTTTAAACGGAGCAAATTTAAGTAATACTAATCTAAAAGATGCTATAGGATATAAT
>CAYRDV010000053.1:0-11939 GCA_964422885.1 uncultured Candidatus Sericytochromatia bacterium | reverse complement strand
TTTAAGTAATACTAATCTAAAAGATGCTATAGGATATAATGGTATTGTTGGTGATCTTACTAACTATAACCTCTCAGGTGCAAATTTAACAGGTGCAAATTTAACCAGTGTTAATCTATCTGGAGTTACTTTAACTGATGCCAATTTAAACGGAGCAAATTTAAGTAATACTAATCTAAAAGATGCTATAGGATATAATGGTATTGTTGGTGATTTTACCAATTATAATCTATCCAATGCTAATTTAACAGGTGTAACTTTAACCGGGGCTAATTTAACTAGTGTTAATTTGACTGGGGTTATTTTAACCGGAGCTAATTTAACTAGTGCTAATTTAAGTAATACAAGCTTAAATCAGGTAAAAGGATATAATGGTAATGTTGGGGATTTTACCAATTATAATCTCTCTAATGTCAATTTAACCGGAGCTAATTTAACTAGTGCTAATTTAACCAGTGCCACTTTAACTGGTGCTAATTTAACCAGTACTAATTTAAGTAATACAAACTTAAATCAGGTAAAAGGATATAATGGCATTGTTGGTGACTTTACCAACTATAACTTCTCCAATGCTAATTTAAACGGGGCTAATTTAACTGGTACTATTATAAACGGAGCAAATTTAAGTAGTACAAACTTAAATCAGGCAAAAGGGTATAATGGTAATGTCGGTGATTTTACTAACTATAACCTCTCCGGTGCCAATTTAGCTTTTGCGAATTTAAGTAATACTAATTTAACCGGGGCTAGTTTAGATGCTGCGAATTTAAGTAGTACTAATTTAACAAATGCCAATTTAACAAGTGCCTCTTTTATGGGAACAACTTTAATCGGAACTAATCTATCTAATACTAATTTAAATAAAGCAATAGGGAATGTTGCTGTTGGTGATTTTAGTGGGCTTTATTTAAGCGGAATTATTCTAATCGGTGCTGATTTAAGTAATATTAATTTAGCCGGGTCTAATTTAACTGTGGCTAATTTAACCGGAGCTGACTTATCCGGGGCTAATTTAGCTGGTGCTAATTTAGCCGGTGCTCTCTGGACAGATGGAACAACAACATGTGCATTTCCTTCTATCGGAACATGTAATAACTAACCTTAACGTAATGATAAAAAGCATTTCATCAAAATATCAGCACTTTCAATTTTCAAATTTTTTAATATCAATAGTCACATTTTAACTATAGCTGAAAGAATGTGATAATATTTATAATGTCAATTCTTTAAAATGAGGTGTTACCTATGTCGACTCTTTCTAATTATATTAATGGTGAATTCCGCCAATCATCAGCAAATCAGTTTCTGGATGTAGTAAATCCGGCAACTGAAGAGGTTATAGCAAAAGTCCCTCTTAGTCCTGTTGAAGAACTAAACCAGGCTGTACAAGCGGCCAAAGATGCTTTCCCGTCCTGGAGAAGAACTCCACCCGTGGAAAGAGCTAAATATCTTTTTAAATTTAAAAACCTGATCGAAGAAAATTTTGAAGAAGTTGCAACACTGGTTACAAAAGAACATGGTAAAAATCTCAATGAAGCAAGAGGCGATTTAAGAAGAGGAATAGATAATATTGATGTTGCATGCGGTATGCCATCACTTATGCAAGGTGAAAACCTGGAAGATGTTGGCCGCAATATTGATTGCGTTTCAACCAAAAGAGCATTAGGTGTTTTTGCGGCAATAACCCCGTTTAACTTTCCGGCAATGGTTCCATTCTGGTTTTTACCTTATGCTATTGCTACCGGAAATACATTTGTTCTTAAGCCTTCGGAAAGAGTACCAACAACTCAACAGAGAATATTTGAATTATGGAATCAGGTTGGCTTACCAAAGGGTGTATTAAACATGGTTCACGGTGCTAAGGAAATTGTTACCGGGATGTGTGAGCACCCTGATATCAGAGGTGTTTCATTTGTCGGTTCTTCACCCGTTGCCCATTATGTTTATCAAACCTCTGCAAAACAGGGGAAAAGAGTACAGGCTCTTGGAGGAGCAAAAAACTTCCTGGTAGTTATGCCTGATGCCAAACTTGAAGAGACAGTTAATATTTTGGTAGAGTCATGTTACGGATGTGCTGGTGAAAGGTGTCTTGCTGGCAGCACATTAATATTCGTAGGTGAAGCATATGATAAATTTAAAGGCCCAATAATCGAAAAAGTAAAGAAACTAAAAGTTGGGAATGGTATGGATGCTTATACGGATATGGGTCCTGTTATTTCCAAATTCCACAAGTATAGTGTTATGTCCTACTTTGAAAAGTGTGTAGTGCAGGGTGCTGAGCTGATACTTGATGGTAGAAAAGGTTATGAAGATACAAAAGGATTTTTCCTTGGGCCAACAGTATTTGATCAGGTTAGCCCGGATATGGTTATTGCCAAAGAAGAAATTTTTGGCCCGGTACTTTGTCTTTTACAGGCAGCAACCTTACAGGATGCAATAAATATTATTGGAAACCATCCTTATGGTAATACAACATCAATATTTACCAGTAGTGGCAAAAGTGCCAGAGAATTTGCCTACAATGTAGAACCAAGCATGATGGGTGTAAATATCGGAGTTGCAGCACCAATGTCATACTTTAACTTTGGTGGAGCAAAAGGTTCTTTCTTCGGAGATTTGAAAGCTCATGGTAAACACTCAATCGAATTTTATACAGACAGAAAAGTTGTAATTACCAGATGGCTTTAATTTTTAATGCACCCATCTCTAATTGAGCAAGGGGCTTAAGCCCCTTGTTTCATGATTAGTTATTCTAAGTTTATAAATTTTTATTTAGGAAGGAATTATTGAAATGGCTAGAATCGTTAGATCAGGGTTGATCCAATTAGGTAACAAAGCACCAACAGAAGCATCATGCGAACAGCACCGTAATGCAATGATTGAAGCTCATATTCCTTATATTGAGGAAGCAGCACAAAAAGGTGTGCAGATTTTATGTTTTGAAGAAGTATTTACAGGTCCGTATTTTTGTCCATCACAGGATTCAAAATGGTATGATCTGGCAGAAGAAATACCTGATGGCCCAACAACCAAAATAATGCAGGAATATGCAAAAAAGCACAGCATGGTTATTGTTGTTCCTATTTATGAAAAGCATATGACAGGTGTTTATTATAATACTGCTGCTGTAATTGATGCTGATGGTAAATACCTTGGTAAATACAGAAAAAATCATATACCACAAGTAAAAGGATTCTGGGAGAAATTCTTCTTTAAACCCGGAAACCTTGGTTATCCTGTTTTTGATACTGCCTATGCCAAAGTAGGAGTATATATCTGTTATGACCGACATTTTCCTGATGGAGCAAGATGTCTTGGTCTTAATGGTGCCGAAATTGTCTACAATCCTTCTGCAACTGTGGCTGGTTTAAGCGAATATCTATGGAAAATTGAACAGCCAGCTCATGCTGTTGCAAATGGTTATTATGTTGGAGCAATAAACAGAGTCGGAATGGAAGCTCCCTGGAATATTGGTGAATTTTATGGTCAGACATATTTTGTCAATCCAAGAGGCCAGATAATAGCAGAAGCCAGTCGTGATAAAGATGAGTTACTTGTTGCTGATCTTGATATGGATCTGATTAAGGAAACAAGGGATCTCTGGCAATTCTATCGTGACAGAAGACCAGAAACATACGGAAAATTGGTTGAACTATAACTCTCCCCCGGCCCCTCTCTTATAAGAGAGGGGAGATGGGAAAATTTATTATTTATTTAAAACGAAGAGGTTTTTATGGAAGATAAAGAATTAAAAGAAAAAAGAAAAAAGCATTTGGCACATAGTGTTTTTCATTATTATTCTGAACCTCTTCATCTGGTGAAGGCTCAGGGTACAAAAGTATGGGATTCTGATGGTAAAGAATACATTGATTGTATCGGTGGAATCATTTCTATTTCGGTTGGGCATAATCATCCTAAAATAAAAGCTGCTTTAAAAGAAAAATTTGATAATGATGATATCCAGCATGGGCCAACTATTTATCTTTCTGAGCCTGTAGTAAGGCTGGCTGAAAACCTTACCAAACATACACCTGATGGTATGGACAGAGTATTTGTTTCCAATTCAGGTTCAGAAGCCAATGAATTTGCAGTTATGGCTGCCAGAAATGCTACCGGAAATGAAACTATGGTTTCGCTAAGACATGGATATCATGGTGGTACAAATATGACATTGGGACTTTGCGGACATGGCAACTGGAAGTTCAAATCACAACCTTTTTCCGCTACAGTTCATGCAATGCAGCCGGACTGTTACAGATGCCCCTTTGGTAAAACCAAAGATACATGCGCTTTAGAATGTGCACAGGATGTGGAAAATGTAATCCAGACGGCGACCAATGGGAAAATTGCCGGCGTAATTATCGAACCGATTCTTGGAGTTGGTGGTTTCCTTGATCCACCAGTAGAATATCATAAAAAAGTTTATGACATATGCAAAAAATATGGTGGTATGTATATAAGTGATGAGGTGCAGACTGGCATAGGCAGAACTGGTGAGTCATTTTTTGCAATATTTCAGAGTGGATTTACTCCTGACATGATTACGATGGCTAAAAGTTTAGGTAATGGTGCTCCGGTTGGTGCAGTAATTTTATCAGAAGAATGCTCTGCTCCACTGGCTGGAAAGATTCATTTTAATACTTTTGGTGGAGATCCTTATCAAGCACTCCAGGCAGCAATGACTGTAGAAATCATCGAAGAAGAAAACCTGATGGAAAACTGTAAAACTATGGGTAATTTGCTTAAAGAAGGATTATGGAATCTTAGTGAAAAATACCCTATAATCGGTGATGTTCGTGGTCGTGGATTACTTATGGGATTTGAACTTGTAAAAGATCGCACTACAAAAGAATATGCGTCTAAAGAAGCAGGAATGATGATGGAAGAGACTCGTAAGCGTGGTTTGTTACTTGGTAAAGGCGGTTTGTACGGTAATGTGGTAAGAGTCGCTCCTCCTTATACAGTAACCAAAGATGATTGTGAGAAGATTCTTTCAATAATAGATCAGTCCTTAGAAATAGTACAAAAAAGTATGAATTCATAAAATTAGATTTATGATTATATCAAAAAATTTAAAAATAGAATTATTTGATGAACTTTCGGAGAGTTTTCCTGACAAATTTGCTCAGTTAATTGATTCTGCTCAAAAGATATGTTCAAAAGACCCTAAGTTTTCTGAATATAATGAAGAAACAAAGGCAAATATAGTAATAAATACTATTTATGAATATTCAAGCCTTTTAGGTGAAAATATTTATTTGCTTATTGATGCAAACAGGTTTCTTAAATTATCAAATATTGAAAAAAGCACCTCAGACTTTCTAAAGAGCATAAGGTCTATAAATCATCATGCGTTCTTTGATAAAGATTCAATTCAAAAGCAAAATATGGAACATAACAAAGAAGAAATTGAAAATCTCCGAACTCTCATCAGCTCTGTAATATCTGAATATTCAAAAGTATTGTCTTCAGTAAGTAAATATATAAAAATTTGTATTACATTACTTACTAAATTAAAAAAGCCTGAATTTGCAAATGAATTGGCTCAGGTTACCACAGCTCTAAAAAAAAGGTTTGATGAACTCAATAATTTTCAACTTGAAGCAGAGAAAATTTTTCATAATCTTCTGGAAAAATCAGCAATTGTTGAGAAGCAATTATTTAATATATATCAGGAAGAAGAAAAAGTTCTTTTTAAGGAACGAATCAGTGGGTTTGAAACAGAGCTTAAAAAAGTTTTTAAGGAACAAGATGAATATATAAACAAAATTAATAGTTTTACTATGAAGCATCCTGATAATTTTCTTGAAATAATAGAAATGGTTAATAAAAATGCAACTTATATGATGTTTATTAATCTACTTCAAAATCTTGTTTCAGCATGTAAAAAGAGTGGTTTCTTTGAAGCCGAATTAAAAATACTTATTGAATATAACAAAACTCTTTTATCAAACTTTGAAAAGCTACATACAAGTTTAGTAAGGATGTTTACAAAACATTTTGAGAGTCTTAATACTTTTAAGCAAAAGGTTATTTTACCTCTAAAAGATAAGATTGACGCCCAAGAAACAGAGATGATTATAGTATTTGCAGAGTCAGTTTACTAAAACTATGGAAAATCAAAAATTACAAAAAATACTTAACGAATTTTCTGAGTTGATTAAGCGAAAGCAATTTATGATTGTTCAGAAAAAAGTATTTGAGTTTTTTAAGATACTAAAACCTTTTGAATCAAATGACGATTATGAAGCTTATATTATTGCTTCCCTACTAATGGCAGAAGCTTTTTCAAAAGATGTGAAAAATCTCAAGGCTCTTGAAGAGCTTGAGAAAATAAGTAAGATTTTCCCTTTTGAAACCAGAATTTTAAATAAGATGTTTGATATATCTGTAAAGTTAAAACGTTTTGCTCAGGCAGAAACAATTTTAAAAAGCTGTGTTTCATCTGAACCTGATAATAATGATTTTAAAGTACAACTTGTTCATTTTTATCTTGAACACAGTCAAATTCAAAAAGCGATAGGTATGTTATTGTTTTTGATCGATTCAGGGGCTTATGATCCAAGCTTATACTGGATGATAGCTGATAATTTCGGTAAAACCAGTAATCATTTCCATAAGCTAAATCAAATAAAGCTTTTACAACAGTTAAAACCCTCTAATCCATATCTTCTTATGGAAGAAGCAAGTGTTATGACTAGTATTGGGCATGCCAAAAAAGGGTTTGATATTATAAGCGATCTTATTAATTATAGTTTTGAAACCAATATGGTAACACCTGAAATTTATTCATGTATCATGAGCTTTTCAGAGCTATTTATAGCATTGGGTTACAGGGACTTACTAGCAGAGTATTTTATCAGGGCTTTATTACAAACGGAATATACTAAATTACCACTGGATATAAAACAACAGCTTGAGAAATATGCAAAAGAAAATGAATTTATGTTCATTTTTAATTTTATTGTAAAACCACAGGTGATTATGAAATACGAGAATGTACCTGAGAACAGTATCCTTGAAAATATTATTTATATTGTACAAAACAAAAAATATTTTGACGAAAAAAAACATTCTTTTAAAGATTATGTTAGAAAACTAAATTCTTCAAGTCTTAATCTTCAAAAGAATGTTGGTAAAGCCCTTTATCCTTTTATCTATTCTCTTATTGCTGTTGAAAGAGAAATTAATTAATAGGCTTTATTTTCCCATTTCAACTTTTCTTGTATTTAATTCAGATTCCATAAGTGATATTAATTCTCTGATGCCACCAACCTGATGCTTTGGAAAATCACCTTTAAGCTGCTCCTTTAAGCTTTGTAATGATTCTTTTAATTGCCATGATGGAGCGTCACTTAGTTCAGCTTTTACAGCACTTTTAATCTTATCTGGTATTTCGCCGGATGGATTACTCCATTGTGCTTTTGATAATGTTTCTACAAAACGTCCTGTGTCAAGCGGTTTTCTCGGAGTAGAAGGTATTGTTTCAGTAATTGTAGTAAACCCAGGATCTGCTTTTTTTCTATTATCCAGTTCTTTTTCTATAAGTGAAACTAATTCCTTAGTGTGAGGACTGGAATCTCCACCCACTATTTTGTCTTCTAAAGCGTTCAAGGCATTCTTTAATTGTTTTGTTGAGGCTCCGTCCAGTTCTGTTTTTATAATCATTCTGGTTCCTGTCGGAGAATCTTTTTTCGCAAGTCTTGCAATTAAATCATCAACATTAAGAGGTTGTTCATTTTTAACTGGTGGTAAAAAGCTGGGTTTAACAATCCCTGTTGTCGTATCCAGTGCAATTTCTTTTGAAAGTTTGAAATCTGGGTTTTTAGAAATATTATTAGCTATGTTAACAATTTTATCATGGCTTACATTTAAATCTATTTTCTTATTTTCAGTGCTGTAAATAACTTTTACAGGATTTTTAATCTCACCAGTTTGAGTACTTAACTTAGGATTATCTTCATTGTGTGTTTGTTGGTTGCCCTGCCTAACTTGATCTGGTTTAGCAAGAGCATTAAAGTTTATTTCATTTTTATGCGTCAAAGAAATTGGTGGAAATGGAAAACCTGGTCCTGACATAAAAAAGCCTCCTTTAAAAATTATTAATTAATATTATTTGTTTTATTCATTATTTTTGATGTTTCTTTTAAGAAACTTGCAAAATCATTACTGTCTGATTTTGGCTTTGGTGTATTAGCTACAGGAACAGGTGTTTTAACTGTAACCGTATCCTTTTTTGCTTTTTCTTTTTTGGTTGATGTGAAAAATATCGAGGTAATTTTTTCCATAATACTCTTTTCAGATTTTTTGGAAAATTTAATTTTTTCGGTAATACTGTTACCTTTATCATTACCTGTAATTTTGTCAAATGCTTTATGCCTGATATCATCCTGAATATCCTTAAGCATTTCATTGGCATATTTATTATCCGGTTCAAGATATAAAGCCTGATTAAGCAATCCAAGAGCTGTTTTTGAATCTCCTGCCGAATAAGCCACATAAGCTATACCAAGATAAGGTTCAATAAGCTTTGAATTTAGGCTTATAGCTTCATAATAAATTGTGATTGCCTTTTTTGCTAGTTCAGCCTGATTTTTACCGGTTTTACGTGCCTGTTCAAGCAGTGCTTTTGCTTCATTGCACTTTTGCTTACCAAGATTTATATTTTCCTGATTATCAGCAGATACTTTATCTTTTATTATTTTTGTAAGATTGGACATAAAAAACCCGACAATTCTAAATCTTAAGTCTGATGGTATCATAAATTTAGTATTATTTGAAGGGTTTTGTTTTTTATTTTAATAAGCTTATTTACTTTTTAATAATTTATTGATATTTGATAATACACTGTTAATTGATTTAAAATATTATTTATATTGTACAAAACAAAAAATATTTTCACAAAAAAAACATTCTCTCAAAGATTATATTAAAAAATTAAACTTTCCTGGTTTAAATCTTCAAAAGAATGTTGGTAAAAGCCTTTATCCCTTTATGTTTTCCCTTGTTGCTGTTGATAGGGAAACTGACGCTAATTACTTTTCATGATGGACTTTATTATGTTCAAGTGATTTATTTACTGCTTGTTCAGCTGTTTTTACAGCAGCATGGTCGTCATGATGTGAACTTCCACCGGTTAAAGACTCTTCAACTTTAATTGCAGTATTTACAACATCAACTAATGACACACCAGGTATAGCTATATTACTAGTGGCTTTTGCAAAAACATTATCAGCATTTTTAAGGAAATTATCTATTTCTTTAAGTTTCTGAGGATTATCTTTTGCTGTTTCTTTCATATTTATAACAACTGCATCCATTAAATATCCAGCAACACACATTACAGCCCCAGCAGTTGCAACAGAATGCCCGCCTTCTTGAAGGCCAACTGCGCCAGCAGTCGCAGCACCACCAGTAAAAGCAGAGCCAAGAACAGCACAAGTACCCGCCATTGAAGCTAACCCACCACCAACTTCCATTCTTGCTCCTGCATATAGCAAAGTTTTACTAATATCATTTGTTGCATGCTTATATGAGTCCAAAGAATCAGAGCCTGATTTAATAGCTACCAATCCACCAATTACAGGGAAGACTTCTTTTCCAACTTTATCAAGGCTTACTTTTAGAATTTCAGCAACTTTGGGGCTATTCATTAATGCTTTAAACTCATGATCAGCCATATGAATTCCACTTTCTTTAAGCATTGACTGTACGATACTAGATGCATGTTCAAGACAAAGTTTGCCTGCCTCAACATCAGAAAAACATTGAAGTGTTGCAACAGCAACAGCAGATTCTCCAGCATACTTACCCAGTGATGATGTTTCTTCAACAAATGCTTTACCAAAATTTAAAACGCCATCAAACGTTCCATGTTCAAATTTTAATTCTTTAGTTAAATCAAAGTGGTCATTTCCTTTAGCATCAAGATGTTTCATAAACTTATCAAGGAGTTTTAGATTATCTGGATTATCAAGAGATATTCTTTCTACATTAGTGTTACTTGTAGCAATATAAATAAACTTTTCATCAGACTTTGATGTTTTAGCACTCTCAACTGCATTAAAAAGGTCCTGCTTAAGTGTTGCAGAATCTTTAAAATATTGATTACCCTTGCTATCTGTTTCATTAACGGCATTTACAAAAGTGTCTTTAAGGTCACCAGTCTTTGCTTTGTCTACAACCTGCCTAACAGATTTTCCGTTATCAAGAGCTGAGTCATGTACTTCAGTAAAACTATTAGTATCAAAATACCTTGAATTAAGAGTGATTGGCGGGAAACCTCCGGATGCTACTGGTGACATAAAAAAACCTCCATTTAAAAATTACTTATTTATATTATTCGTTTTACTCATTATATTTGATGTTTCTTTAAGAAAACTGGCAAAATCATTGGTATTCGATTTTGACTTTAGTGGTGAAGTATTTACAGGAACAGATGCCTTAACTGTTACAGATTCCTTTTTTGCTTTTTCTGATTTGGTTGCAGTAAAGAAAATTCCGGTAATTTTCTCCATAATACTTTTTTCAGACTTTTTGGAAAACTTTATTTTTTCTGTAATGCTATTACCCTTATCATTTCCGGTAATTTTGTCAAATGCCCTATGCTTCAAATCATCCTGAATATCTTTTAACATGCTCTTTGCATACTTATTATCAGGGTCAAGGTACAAAGCCTGATTCAACAGGCCCATAGCTGTTTTTGAATCACCAGCGGAAAACGAGATATAAGCAATGCCAATATATGGTTCAATCATAGTAGAAGATAAATTGATTGCTTCATTATAAAGTATGAGTGCTCTTTTTGCTAAGTCTGCCTGATTCCTACCAGATTTACGTGCTGCATCCAGACAGGCTTTTGCTTCATTGCACTTTTGCCTTCCAAGACTAATATTTTCCTTATTAGCAGATGAAACTTGCTCTTTAATTAGCTTTTTAAGGTTTGACATTTTCAATAATTAAATTTTTATTTTTCCCTAATCTTGATAGTATCATTTCTAGCCTTATAAATCAATATAGGTGACTTAGAGGCTAGAAAAAGAGTAAATTATTTAAATAGGATCATAAGAATTAATTAAATTACAATTAATTTACTTTATTTGCTTATTTAAGCTGCTTATATTTTTCCTGATACTTTTTATTAAGTAAAGTATGCTTACTGTTTAAATCAACATTACGTCCCTGAATAAAGGCCATTTCAGTATTTGTCGAAATTTCCAGGGGATCACCCGTAGTAACGATCAATGTGGCATCTTTTCCTTCTTCCAGTGAGCCAACCTGATTAGAAACACCAAGTATTTCCGCTGCATTAAGAGTAACAGCTTTCAGGGCTTCTGCTTTTGGCAAACCGTAGGCAGCAGCCCTTGCCGCCTGATAAGGTAAATTCCTTTCATGGGGAGTTTCAAAAGGGCCACCATCACTGGTAATACAAAACTTTACCCCGGCATTATATAACTTTAGAGGAATTGTATAAGGTAAATCAAAAGGTTCCCATGCTCTGGCTGGTAAGCGATTAATCCCGGCAACTATTACCGGAATCTTTTTATCTGCCAGTAGCTTTGAAACCCTCCATGAGTCATAACCACCAACTAAAATCATTTTTACTTTTTGCTGTTCAGCCCAATACACTGCGGCCTTAATCTGGCTTATATCTTCGGCATGGATAAATACAGGCGTTTTTCCTGTCAGGACAGTCCTCATAGATTCCCATTTCATATCTGTCTTATGATAAGGTACGCCTTTTTCTTTTTCAGTTTCTTTGGCCATAATATAAGCTCTGGCATCATCAAAAGCGTCATTTATTTTTTTTAGTTCATCATCAATTGCTTTTTTTTGTTCTTCCGGACTTTTCTGTGCTTCAGGTTGATATGTAACCTTCATGGAAGGCCAGAAAAGATGTAAGCCCAAAGGTGCTTTTAGAGTCATGGTTTCCCATGTCC
>CAYRDV010000052.1:0-22060 GCA_964422885.1 uncultured Candidatus Sericytochromatia bacterium | reverse complement strand
TACTCTGGAAACTGCTATAAAAGAGGGAACTGCAAAAGGTTCAGAAAAAGCAGTAGCGACTCTTGTAGAAAAAGGAATTCTTGGAAAAGGAGTAGCTACAGTTGGAATAAAGGAAATTGCTAAAGCAGAAGGTGGACTGATCAAAGGTCTGCAAGCCAGTGGAAGAGGCGCAAGTGAGATTCTCTTCAAGGATGGTGCAACTCATATAATCGGTAATACTACCGGAGCACTGGGCAAAACCGCTATAGGAGCTGGTGAGAAAGTAATTCAGAAAGGATTACAACAGGGAACTGAAAAAGGGGTTGCCAAAGTCCTTGAGAAATTGGGTGCCGAAGGCGGAGCAAAAATGGTTACTAAAGGAACCGAAAAGGCAATTGCTGAAGCAACAGTCAAAGCTTCAACAGAAGTGGCTGCTAAAGGCGGGGTAAAAATGGCCTCCAGAATTAGTAAGGCAATGCCGGTAATTTCAGCGGCAATCGGTGTTGGTATTACTGTATGGGATGCCAAAGATGCTTTAGAAAAACAGCGTGACGCATCAGCAAGTACTGCAAGTAAAGTATTTGCCTGGACAACTGTTGGTCTTGATGTGGTTTCAACTGCTTCAACAACAACCGGTATCGGAAAACCATTCGGCTGGGCCGCAACTGGCCTGAGTATAGGTACTAGCCTCCTCTCTGATTACACCAGATAAAAGTAGAGACATGCCATGGCATGTCTCAACCAACAAAAATTACCAGGGAGTAACCCTTTTATTTAGGATTTTCCATAATTCTTTCAGTGATTCTTTCATTTTGCGGGAAACCTGCATCTGAGATAGCCCTAGTTTTATGGCAATTTCAGTCTGGGATAAATCCTGGTAAAAAGCATATTCAATGATTTTCCTTGATTGATCTTTTATTTCCTTTATTGCATCGCCAACAATTATCCTGTCTTCCTGTGCAAGCTGAAAGCTCCTGTATTTTTTGTCCTCCAGTTGTTCCAGCAAGCTCCGTGCATCATCATCGCTTGAAGATATTTCGTATTGATGATCCAGGCTGATTGGTATTTCCAGGATTTCCATTTCCAGAGTTTGTTTTACTTTTTCTAAGGGTATTCCCAAATATTCAGATATTTGTTCGGGTGTTGCATCCTCACCGGTTTTGGAGAATAAAAACTGTCTGGCTTTACTAACTTTCGGTGATAATTCCTGAAGTTCCCGTGGTAATTTTACAAGTGAACCGTGGTCCCGGATATAATGTTTCATTTCTCCGATAATAAAGTGAGATGAATAAGTTTTGAAACTCACTTTTTGTTTTAAATCAAACTTATCTAGCGCATTATTTAAACCTAAGCAGCCTACCTGAAATAGATCTTCAAATTGTTCAGTATATTTTCTTGAATAGGATTTTGCCAGTTTTTCTACAAAAGGAAGATATAATTTTACTATTTTGTTTCTAATACGGCTATCATTAGAAACTCTATATTCTTCCAAAAGAATACGGAATTCTTTTTCATTATTATTTTCAGAAACTTCAGCTGCCATTTTAATTTTTTTTTATTAAATTACAGTTTTATCTTAACATTTTAATTTTTTTTAAAAAACTATGTTAGAAAATATTTTAAGACGGGAATATAATAATTAAGCAATAAAATGCTCCCTTTAGTTGAAGTCAGCTAAAGGAAAAAGGCAAACTTACTGCGAAGTAAGGACGCAAAACCACGGGACTCTAGTAGTTAGCCGGGTTACCCATTAGAAATTTGAATTATTAGACTCAATTTAGGAGGAGTTTATGAAAAAAAGTTTTAAAAAATTCGTAATTTTAGTTGCTATGATTACTTTATCCGGTTGCACTGAGATAATACCTACGGCAACTGATAGTAATGGAACAGGGTTACCTCAAAAGGTTAGCTCCCAGAATAATAAATAATCTTGTTTTGTGTTATTGAACTTACCCTTCAGTTGCCCGCTGAGGGGTTTTCTTTTTGGATCACTTTCTAAAGTAAATACTATCCATCCGGCTAACACCCTGGGTATATTCCATATCCTGAAGCAGGGATGTCACCTTACCTTGACTGAAACCCCTGTCTTGTAAATATTTTTCCATTTGTACCTGATCAAGCTGATTACGAACAAAATCAAAAAATTCAGCTGAGGCTCCATCAATACTTAAGTCTTTTGCCAGATCACCCCAACCAGCCATACCTCTGCCTATTTTATCAGAGGTTTCCTGACTAAGAAAAAAGCGTGAAAATGTTGTGAATCTTGATGTACCCATATTTTGTCCCAAAAACTCGAAAAAATCCATTGCCGAAGTTTTTGAAGAAAGCGTATCAACAATTCTGGTCATTTTATATTGTTGATAAAAATTATTTTCATCCTCAGAATTCTGATAATTTCTAAAAACATCGTTCATGTTTAATAAAGAAGAAAAGGACATGTTTTCTTCTGAATCTTCTTCATCATATTCAGAGGAGGGTTTGCTTCTAAATAAAGATTCAATAATATTAGATTTCAAAAAACTTAAATTGGCATCACTAAGTTTGCTTTGTATATCTGGTGCTGAGAAATCTGTATCACCTACACGCATAAGATTTACCTCTGTAAATGTTGCTTCATAAACGGATAATTTAATAATAACCTTCTTTCATAAATATTAATAGTTAAGTTTTAGCCATCTATTTACTCAGGTAGTTTTACCTATAAGTTATAATTAGAAACATTATTCTATTTTAGAATAATCATTATAATATCCTATTAATATATACTTTAGCTATTTTTAGAAATTTAGATAAAAAATAAAAGTATATTTTTTTAGAATTTTATTGAGAAAATAATCAAATTTTTAACTTACCTTTATCACTACTTAACCATTTCTTAAACTATTTATGTAATATATATAACTAATAGGTTATAAAAAAGATAAATTTAAGAAAAATATATAAAAAGTGTTGACAAGTATTCTAAAAAAGGATATGATAGTTATATAAAGTAAAGAATAGGTTAAGAACTAAATAAAAAGGAGTTAAATATATGAAAAACATAATAAATAAAATCTTCACCGGAATATGTCTGGTATCAATTGCAACTTCAATTAATGCCTGTGGAAGAACTGAAATGGTAAATATGCAGGCACCCGTAGAAATAGCCCCACAATATGCAGCTCTTCATGAACAGGCTCCAACTGAAAATCAGTTACTTGTTAAATTCAAAAGTGGGATTACCAAAAGTGCAATTGAAGAATTCAACTCAAAATATGGAACAAAAACATTAAAAGTTATACCTGGAATAAATGTTTATCTGATAGAAATAACTTTAGGAATAAGAGCAAGCCAGTTAGTAAAATATCTTGAAAATGATAAAAATGTAAAATATGCTGAAGTAAATACAGTAGTTAATTATAATCCTGATAGCGAAGTAAACCCGGTTTATACAATAATGAATTCCAATATAGGGACTATGATCGGTAAGAAGGTTGATATAAAAGGTGTTTATCATACTACTCGTTCAGGTGCTGTAATTCAGACAGAAAATGAAAAATTAAGTGTTGTAGATCTTGATGGAACAGTTCTTGCCAAATTACCAAAAATTAATGAAGGAACACAGTTGATTGTATCTGGTGTTGTCAAACAGGTAAACGGATTTAATGTAACCAATAATATCGGTGTAATGCCAGTTGAAGTGAAAAAAATTAAATAATTCCCTTTTGCAGGGGATTATCTCCTAAACTTTTAATTTTGAAGTTTAAAACCTATCGGAGCCTATGAAAATAGGCTTTTTTTTTGTTTAATAATGTTTAAATCTTTATTATAAGTGGTATTATATTTTAATGCCGGACGATAATAAAAAAGAAACTATTAGTTGTACTTTTCCTTAAAATTAGAAGACGATGGCAAATATTAATATTGGGAATTCAGAATTATCCTATGAGCTTTTTAAGTTAACCCAAAAAGCTTTGGCTAATGATGGGAAAATTGATAAAACTGAATTTGAACAATTAAAAAAAGAAATCCTAAAAGATGGGAAAGTTATTACCAAAGAAGAAAAACTTTTCCTGGCAAACCTTGATAACCATAATTTTGTCAAAGCTATAAAAGAAATCAGTAAAACTGACGTAGAAGGCTCTTTTCATCTCGAAGGTTTGGATTTAGATGATAAAGAGCTTGTAGTTGATAAGAAAAAAATAAATATTGAGCAGGAATTTAATAACGAAATTTTTTCTAAAAATTCAAATGATTTATTAAGCAAACTTGATAAAAATCTAATTTCAAATGAAGATAATCAAAATTTTGAACAGATAACTAAACTTTTATCCGGACCTGATATAAACCTTGCCCAAAAAGAAGAACTGGCTTCAAAATTGGTTACTATAATAAATAATAGATGCCAGAATCTTTTGGAAATTGGTATGGGAAAACCAAAACCGGCAATAGAGGCTTTTGATAAAATTCTCTCTTTTACCCAAAATAATAAAACCAAAGCTGATATCAGCATTCTTTTAAACAGCTTTGCCACCAGAAATATTTTTAGTGTAAATCCAAATAAATTACAAACAGATGCCTTAAATATATTATTAAAAAATAATTTAATAGACCCTAAAAATACTGATAAAAATATCATTTCTAATCTGATTGAAATGACAAAACCAGCAGGTAATAATTCCAAAGACTCAATGGAAAAATGTGTTAAAGCTACAGAACTCCTGGGAAAACTTGAATCTACAGATAAGAGTATTAATACCAAAGCTCAGCAATCTTTAAGTGAAGTATTAAAAAATTCTGCTGATAAAGACTTAAAAAATTCGGCATATGAAGCTCTTGGTTCAAGGATGAAAAATAATGTAAAAATGGATAATGTTGTAAATAGCCCTCAACAATCATCAATAATAAATGCTTTTGCCCGATCCAAAGGAATGCCGGGAAAAGACCTTGATATTAACCCTTCTGTTACTTCAAGATTTATCAATGAGCTTGGTCAGGATAAAACATTAGAACTGTTTAAAAATATAGTTACAAATACAAAATCGCCTTATGAAGCAAAAAAAGTATTTAATGAAATTTCCAATGTACTTGTAAACAAAAAAGAATCATTTGAAAGTATTAAAAAAGAAATTATTACTGATTTAAAAGGAAAAGCATTATCAGGTAATCCTGATGAAAAAATAAGGGTTGCTCAGGTATTAAAATCACTTCAATTACCAGAGTGTTTAACAACTTTACTCCTTCTTGAACAGGATGCAGATCCAAAAGTAAGAGGAGCTGCACAGATAAAAGATTTAAAGAGAGAAAATTTATTTTTTACAGATGAAAAGAGCCCTGATAAAATTAAGCCTGAAACAACAACACTGGAAACCTTTAGTGACCATGCCCCCCAACATAACACAACTTTTCAGAAGGAGCTTGCTGATTTTATTATTTCTGAAAAAACTCCAGAAAAATCTTCATTAAGAGCCTTACAGGCATTATCTTCAACGGGAAAGCTATCAGATGAAGTACCACCAAAAGTATTACAGGTTGCTTTAAAAAGTAATAACAAAGAAGTCATAGAATGGGCAATGAATAATATAGACAGTAAATATAATATTGATAGTCATAAAAAACAAGCTCAGGAAAAATTCCAGACAATAACAAATAACCCGGATGAAATTAAAGAAACCTTGGAATCTTTTAAAGCATTGCCTGAACACAGTATGGAAAGGCCAAGAGCCTATAAGCTTGCTGCAACCATTAATGACTCTCAGGCAAAAGAGTTTTTTAAAGATGAGATAAATAATCCCCAAAGAACAATTTCTGAAAAATACAATGCCTTTGAAACCTTATCCAAATCAAATCTTTTATCTGATGAAGAAGTTTTTAATTCAGGAATAGATTTTATCAGACAAAATTCAGGAAATGGTGTTTCTATGGGTTATGCTGGTGTTCTTATGAATGAAAAATTTAAGAAAATACCAGTAGAAAAACAGGTTAATCTTTTAAACGATTTAAGGACTGAAATACCTTCAGAAAAATCTGAGACTATAAAACAGGAATTAAAAGATGCTGAAGAATACATTTCAAGACATTCTGGTCTAAATGAACCTCAGTCGTTCTCTCTGATAGAAGCAATCTCACAAAATGGTCACAGTGATAAAGCTGGCGAAATTATTAACTCGGTAAAAGATCCCCAAGAATTGAGAAAAGTTGTTAGTGATGCTGTTGAGAAAGTTTCACCGGAAAAGTTTGCTTCTGTTATTGTAAACATTAAAAGTAATTCATTATTCTCTGATGTATTAGAGAAACTAAATGATGAGAAGCAGTTTGATTACATACCATTTAATGTGACAAAACTGAAAGATGAAATTGGTAAATTTGAGCCGGTTTTGAAGATCAGAAAAGCATCTTTTGATTCCAAATCAGGTGAAAATGTAAAAGATCAGCATAAAATTTTAGAAGAAAACTTAAATCTTTATAAGCAAGCAACTTCATTTATCGAACATCCTGAAAACCTGCCAAGGGGAACAGATACAGAATTATTTAAAATATTTGCCGAAGAAATTAAATTATCAAAAATACCTGAAGCAATTAACAATCTTGATAGGTTAGTTACAAGCAGTGATAGCAATGTAAAACCGAATGGTTTTGAAAACCTGAAAAAAGATTGGATAAAAACAATTTCTTCCGCAGATAAGATTGACGAAGTTCATGGAGCGGAATTAATAAAAAATGCCATAATAAACGAAATTAATCACAATAATATACCTGAAGCAAAAAAACTATTTGAACAGGTAAAAGGTATCAAAAATTTACCTGATACTTCTTTTAAATCATTTGAAAATGATATTAAAAAAGCTGCTGATGAATTTGCCGCTAATTTTATTTTAAGAAAAGAAGAACCAAAATCTGTTAATGATATTAAGACTATTATTTCATCCGGTTTATTATCAGAGACTGGTAAAAAGTTAATGGAGAAAAAAATTAATTTACTTACTATACCACCAAAAGATATGGAAGGAACTCAGGTTGGGACATGGTTAGGAAAAACTTCCTATGGAACCTCAAAATTAACTTTAAAAGAACCACTTAAAAGCTTTGCCACAAAAGATGATGCTATCAGGTTTGCAATGGAAAATACGGCTAAGGGAAATGGCCCTGGCGCAATAATTAAAAATGATAAAGCTGGTACTTTTGATGTCCACAAGCTTGATAGTGGTAGTATGTATGGTTTTAATGCAGCAAATATCCTTGATTTTCCTAAGGAAGCTGATTTTCATAAAAACTCCATAAATATTACTACATCTGGTTCTCAGACAAATGTTCATTATATTATTACTGATGATAATAAACTCCTGGTTTCACCAAAAATTCTCAGAGATGAAGGGTGTAAAGAAGATAACTTTGTCTTTTATAGTGATAAAATGCCAGGTAAATTGAGGCCTATAGGTCAAACAATTGCCCAGGGTCCTACCGGAGCAATACAAATCAAGGAGCTTAGGGGAACTTTTGATGATCAGAAGTCTGCCGCTGATAAAGCAAAAGAAATTTCTAAATCCGATGATTTTGACTCTGTTGTTATCGAAAAGAATAATAAGTTTTATGTTTATGCAACTAACAAGGTGATAAATGCCAGCTCAGAAACCGATCCGGAAATTAGTAATGTAAATCTGGCAATCGGAGGAGGAAATCTTTCATCTATAACAATTCGCTCACTAGATAAGAAAGAACCGATTGTTATTAACTATAATCAGGTTTCTCATGATACCAGTGCCGGGGAAAAAATAGCCGGTAAGGTTGGCCAAAGGGCAAAAGAACTTGTAACTGAGCAATACCAGAATACTTTAAACCAATATGAAAATTATGTTGGTGATGAAAAAGGTTATAAATTAACCGAACTTCTGAGCAATGTTGTTAAAAGTAATAGTGAAGATAAAGCCAAAGAAACACTTAAATTAGTTTTGGGAATTGAAGAACCAAATGAATCAGTCATAAAAAAAGTTAAAGAATTAAATGCCGCTTTAAAAAATGCTGATGGTGATTTGAATAAAATGCATTCTATTGTAAATGAGTTTACAAAATCAAAGGAATTTGAGTCTGCAAAAAATGGCATTAAAACTAGGATGGGACTAATTGAAAAAGAGCTAATGAGTGTAAGGCACTCTTTTGACACTGATTCTGCCTTTGCTTTATTACAGAGGTTTCCTGGTGTAAGAGAACAGGTCTATAAAGATTTTGGTTTTAAAGAAATTTCAAAAGCTGAATTTAAAGATAATTTTCCACCTATTACCAGTTCAAGTAAGGTTGCTGAAAAAATTCAGAATGGTGAATTTACAAACCAGAGTGAGCAGTTATTTACAGAATGGGCAGAAAGCTATGATAACTGGGAAACTGCTAAATCGGTAGGTACTACTATAGGTATGGCTGTTGGTACTATTGGTCTGACACTTGCCACTGCCGGGCTTGCTTCTCCGGCAATTGCCGCCGGGGTTGGCTTTACTATTGGGGCCATGTCAGCCGGTTATCAGGTATGTGAATCATATAGTGAGCTTGACCGGGCAAAAGCAGATCGTTCTGCAAACCTGGTCGGTGACGAGTTTGTAATGGCTGCAGATAGGCAGGTCGCTCTTTCGTGGATGTCTGCTGGTGTACAGGTCGGGATGAATGCTGTTTCCTTTGGTGTTGGTGGTAAAATTGCTGCAGGTTTTGCCCAGGCTGAAAAAGAGTTGCAAAAGCAGGCAATAAATCAGGCTATTAAAGGTGGCTCATCTGAAGCACTTAAAATGCTGGAAAAAGAGACAGGAAAACTTGCTCTGAAACACTTTGCGGTTGCCAGTGCTTCAGATCTTGGGCTTGGCTTGCTTAGTACAGGTTTAGATCCTCTGACCTGGCAAGGTGATGGAAAAATGATTGCTTTTAACCTTGTTTTGGGGGGAACTATTTCAGCGGTTGGCAATTATAAAGCATTGAAGGCCGCAGGGGTTAAAGCCTCACCTGCTGAATTTCATCAAGCCTTACAAAACCCTTCTTCTCATATTGTTTTTAATAAAGAAAATAAACCATTTTTAAAACTTCCTGGTATGCAGGAAATTGAATTAAAAGTAAAAGCGGTCAGTGAAAAAACCGGACAGGTCGAATTCTCAGTTCCTGGTGTTCAGGATTTTAACATAAAAATGAATGTAAAAGAAACAGCCCTTAAAGCAATGGTTGCTGATAAAATACCCGATATGGTGAAACCTGCTACAAATCCTGAACCTTTGGTAAAATCAGGCGAAACACCAGATATGCCTCCTCCCCCTTCAACTGATACACCAGAAAACTTACCTTCAGGTACGCAAAAAATTACTCCTCCTCCTCTTGATGAAACTCAGGAGATACGTATACCAACAAAAGAGGAATTAGATAAAATAAAAGCAATTCTTGCAAAAACTCCAGTTAAGGTTCCTGAAACGCATCCCTTACTTAAAGAGGATGACTTAGTTAAAATCCCAGGTGGTGAAAAAGGTTTTGTAAAAAGTATCTCAAAAAATAAGGTTCAGGTTGAGATTGTTTTTAAAGGTATTACAAAAGAATTTGATCTGGATGAACTCATCAAGTTTAATAACCTTAAGCCTACTGAGTCAGAGTTTGTAAAAAAACTTCCTTTAAATAAAAACCGTGAAATGGGGCCGATCAGTTATGCTGATGAAAATGGTTCAGCTAAAAACAGATGGGAAATTATTAATTATGATCAAGCAAACGGTATGGCAACTCTTCAAAAGATAAATACAGAAACAGTTTTGATTAAAAATAATGTTATTGAAGGTTTTCCTGATACCATTAAACCGAAAAATTTAAAATTAGGCGATAAAATAACGAATAATAATGGTGTTGAATGGACTGTCACAACTTTACCAAAAGATGGAACACATATCACTCTTTCAAAATCTGAAACAAAACATGTTCCTGGTTATAAACTACTGGATCCAAATGAAACTGGTTTTAAAGCTGGAGTGTATGGGAAAAATATACCCACAGCCAGGACAGGAGTAGTTCCCAAGCTCAAACAGCTTTTGGATTATTTTTATGAAAATGATATTAAACGTGTAGGAAAAAACAATGTAAACATTAATGAAAATGCTGCAACTGTTTCTGAAGTCTTATTTCCTCAATCTTTACGCCAGGATGTTTTAACTAACGGGAAAGTTAGTTTTAATTATGATCCAAATGTAAAAAAAGATGGAACAATATTAGATAATAACGGGCGTTTATGGAAAGTAGAGAAAAATTCCGGCAAATCTTTGACTGTTTCTGACCTTACAAACCCAAGTAATGTTATTACATTAGACCGTCAACCATTAACAGCAAAAGCTCATGTTTATAATGTAGAGGTCAACCTGTCTTATGAAGTTGAAAGAAATGGGGTTAAAACCAAAAAACATCCTATTGAAGTATCAATTCCTGTTAAAAGTGATGGAACTCAGGATTTAGAAATGCTGAATAAAATTAAAAATGCCATTGCCGAAATGCCTGAGGAGCAGGTAATTTCATGTGATCAAATCAGGGTTAATACAAAAAGTAATGTAGAAGATATTTACTGGAAACAAAAAGGGCAATTCAGCGACACAGATGCTTCAGCTGCTACTGCTGGCAGAGATAGAGATTCAGGAAAAAGATTAATTGATTTTTATCCAGTTGGAACAAAAGATCAGTTAAAAGCTTTTGTTAGAACCACGTGGCATGAATTAGGACATTTAATAGCAGACAGATTTTATGGAAGTACCGTCCCTGATTCCTTATGGGAAGGTGCTATGGCAAAAGATAAAGCCCATTATAGTGCATATTCCCAAACAAGTAAGGCAGAAGATTTTGCTGAAACTGTCATGCTTTATATAAGCTCAAATGGAGGACAAAAACTCGGTTCAACAGAAAGAGCTAAATTTGGTGAAAGATTTAAAGTCCTTGATGATTTATTTAAAAATAATTCATCAGATCAGAAATGGGTTAAGAATCAAATAAAAATAGCGTTGGGAACAGTAATAGGTGCATCAGCAATGTATGCTGGAGAAAAGGGAATTGCCTATATGTTATCAGAAGATGATAAAAAAGAAGAAGTTAAATCACAAAATAATCAAAAAACAGATAAAGAAACTGAATATCCATTAGTAGATGATAATAGTAAACCGGAAGAACCTAAACCAGAAGTTAAAAAAACCAGTAAAATTCTCGATTCATTGATATTAAAAGATGACGATAAACCGGAAGAACCTAAACCTGAAAAAGTAATTGAATCTCTGTTATTAGATGAGAAGGATAAACAACAGACTCCTAAAATAACAGTAGGTTATCAATCTAAAAAACCATTGTCAAGAAATAATCCTAAATAAACCCCCGAACATTGTTTTGACCTATTGCTAATCTGCCTCTGTATTCTTCAAGTAAACCAATACATTCCAGAATACTTTGATGATATATTTCAATTGATTCTTCAGGATCAAGCTCATATGACGGAACAGCAGACTGCTGGCTAAAACTGATACTTTCATCTTCGGAAAAAAGCTGAGAAACAACATCTATTGCTTCACTATATAACTCATTGTAATCTTCTTTCAGGTTTTCACTTATACCTTTTCGCCTAACTCTCTTTTCCAGTTTGTCAAATTCGGTAAGATTCTGATCCAATAATTCCAAAGCATTTTTTCTGTCAAAATTCATATTCTTTCTTACCTCATTAATTTATAAATCCAAACCTTTCCAATAAATATTATATTTAAAACCAAAGCTTAGTGTTGAAAGGAAGGATAAGTTGTTTATAATCTAAAATTATCTTTAGGTTAATATTAATTTAAGAAAGGTTTATGAAAAACTTACTATAATAATAAAAAATATAATTTTAGGGGTGAATGTATGTCTGATTTAAAAGTAAATTCAGTTAACAATGTTTCAGTTATTGCTGAACCGGAAAAAATAACAAAAAACACCTCTATAGTTAATAACCAGCCTGTTGAAGCATTCTCAACAGATAAACCTGTTACCAGAGAAAAAACTCCTGGAGTTACCTGGGCTACCAAAGAAAATGTTATTTCAAAAGTTAATTCACCAGATAAGATTTCCAGTAGAATATCTGTTGGCCAACCCGTTTTTATACAGACTGATAATATTCCGATGAACCCTGATTATCTAAAGAATACAACTGTGGGAATAAAAAAGGGTAATCGCCCGCCAAGTGTAAAACAGGCACTGGAACCATGCTTTAAAATAATAGAAGCTTATGATCCAAAAGCCGCAGAATGGCTGAGAAGCAGAAAAGAAAATGAATACTTATTATCAGGAGATAGTATCAAAGTCATGATGCGTGATGTAGAGATTTATGCAGCCTGGACAGCAATTGCCAGGGAAGGTGCAAAATTACATGTAAATGATATGATCCTGGGTAACCATTTTTGGGAAGAATCTGATTTTGATAAGGCAACTACCTTATACCATGAATATACACATGCTGTTGATAACCCTATTATGCGTCAGTTCAATAAATCTTATGGGGCAATTGATAACCTGATCCATAAAAACTATGGTGATAAAGCTGAGGATAAAGCATATATTGCCCAATGGAAAATGATGAAGGCTTTCGGCAGAGATGAGGGTTTAATGTATGAAGAAGTTAAATCTTATCTGGAAGACCGGAAATTCGATTTGGCTAAATTGTAAAAATATTTCTAAACTTCAGCCCTGGTTCCTAAAGGAACCAGGGCTGAAGTTTATGCAGTCAGTTCTTCCCATGTACTATATTTATCCTCAAGTTCAAGTTTTAACTCATTATATTCTGTATTTAGTTTAACCATTAGCTCTGTATTATTATATATTTCCGGGTTGGCAAGTTCAGCCTCAATACTTTTTAGCTTTTCTTCAATTTTAATAATATTTTTTTCAATATTAATCAGTTGTTTTTGTTTTTCTTTTTGTTCCATTCTATATTCTTTAGAAGTTTGAACTGTTGCCGATTCTTGTTGGTTAACTATTGTATTTCTTTCGGTAACTATTGCTTCTTCCTGTTTCTTTTCAAGATAATAATCATAATTTCCCTCATAAATTTTTATATCCTTATCAGAAATTTCAAAAATCCGGTTACAGGTCCGGGAAATAAAATCACGATCATGAGAGATTACAACAAATGTTTCAGGAAATTCCTGTAAAGCTTTTATTAACACTTCTTTTGACGGAATGTCCAGATGATTGGTCGGTTCATCCATTAAAATTAAATTTGTAGACTCAAGAAGCATTTTAGCCATTGCCAGCCTGCTTTTTTCCCCACCACTGAGGGTATTTATTTCCTGAAAAGCTTTTTCATTTCTAAATAAAAATCTTCCCAGTAAAGAACGGACTTTTGTAAGTGAGTATTCTGGTACCAAATCATAAATTTCATCGATAACAGTATTTTCCATATTAAGTTTTTCTGTCTGGTTTTGGGAAAAATAACCAAAGAGCACATTATGACCTAACTCAATCTCTCCCGAACTTGGTTTTTCCTCTCCGGTAATAATTCGCATCAGGGTTGTTTTACCAACACCATTTCCCCCAAGAATAGCGATCTTATTTCCTCTTTCAATCCAGACTTCTCTTTTTAGATTGAATAGTTCAAGCCCATCAAAATTTTTGGAAATATTTTTTAGCTTAAGAACTATCCGCCCTGACGATGGTGGTGCTGGAAATTTAAAATGGATAGTGGCAGAAGTTTTTGGCAATTCTATCCGCTCAATCCTGGCAATCATTTTTTCTCTGCTTTTTGCCTGAGTTGACTTGGTCGCACTGGCTCTGAATCTGTCAACAAAAGTCTGCATTCTTTTTATCTCTTTTTCCTGTCTTTCCTGAGCAGTAAGTAGGGATTCATAGGCTTGCTCCTTTAGCATTTCAAAATTAGAATAATTACCAGGGTAGTCATTTATTTTTGCATGTTCCAGTTCAGTAATTCTGGTAACTACCCGATCCAGAAAACGACGATCATGGGAAACCAGAATAATCGCCCCTTCATAGGCTCTAAGATAATTTTCCAACCATTCTATCGCTTCAATATCAAGATGATTGGTTGGTTCATCCAAAAGAAGCAGGTTTGGCTTTTCCAGCAATAATTTAGCCAGGGCAATTCTCATTTGCCAGCCTCCACTAAATTCTCCTATTGGCTTGTCAAAATCTTCTTCTTTAAACCCTAATCCTTTAATGACTTTAAATAGTTCTATTTCTATACTTTGAGCATTCAACCTGTTTAACTCATCCTGGATAAATGAATATCTTGTAATCAGATTATCCAGCTTGGAATCATCAGCTCCTGACTGTAATTTAGATTCTATTGTATTTAGCTCGTCCTTTAGAAAGACAATTTCCGGGAATGTATTTTTTACTTCATCGATCAGATTCCTTTTTTTAAACTCAGGTAATTCCTGACTTAGATAAGTAATAGAAGTTCCAGGAGCAATATAAATATTTCCTTCATCATATTCCTCACGCTTAACCAGAATTTTCATCAGAGTTGTTTTACCAGCACCATTGGTCCCAATTAGCCCTACTTTATCGGTAGGACTGATAAACCAGTCAATATTTTCCAGTATTTTTTTCTGGCTGTATTCTTTTGACAGATTTGTTAATCTAAGCATTTACTCTAGTCCAATAAAATTAAATTAGGTGTAGAGACTTGCCATGGCATGTCTCTACAATTAAAATAAAATAATTAAATAACCCTTTCAACATGTTGAAACATAGGAAATAATAGCAAATTTTATGTTATAATATTGGAATGTTAAGTACTTATAAATTTAAAAGTTATTCAACAAAATCTCCTGTAAAAAAGTTCAAAAATATTGTGCCAACTTTCATTGGTTTATATAAAGATGCTCTTATATTTTAAAAACCTGAGGCTTGAATAAATGAGTAACAATAACACTGAAGAGTATATAGATATTATTATTCCTGTATCAGCCAATTTAACTTTAACCGAAAGATGTATAACATCAGTTTTAAAGCAGACAAATTATCCATACAGACTTATTTTAGTTGATGATGGCATAAAAGATCAAAGATTAATTGATTACCTGAAAAATATTAAAACTGCGAACGAAAATGTAATTCTGATTGCCAAAGATAATACAGGAATTGGGTTCTCTTACAGTGTAAATAAGGGTTTGCATAACTCTACATCTGATATTGTTTGTGTTCTCACAAATGATGTAATAGTTTCAGAAAATTGGCTATCCAGGCTACTAAAAGGATTTTCAGAAAAAGAGACTGCTATTATTGGAGCAAAATGTAATAACCGTCTGCTACCTGATTTAAGTATCAGTTTTGATTCATCATTAGGAATAGAAGACCAGTTAAAAAAAATCAACGAATCATTAGAAACTAATGAAACCTCCGAATTTAGCGATGCCCCCTTTGTTTTGGGGCATTGTATGCTTATTAAAAGAGAATTAGTCGGAGCCTGTGGAGGTTTTGATACAGTATATGGCAATCATATCAGATTCAGTGATTTTGATTTCTGTATCAGAGCAGAAAGAAAAGGTTTTAAAAGTTTAATCAGTAATAAAGTTGTTGTCTATCGTCATGACCTTGAATCACAGAATGTCTATGAAACCAGAATGCCAATAAATTACACAATATTTAAAAAGAAATGGAACGGACATAAATTTTATAAAAAATTACCGGAAAATTTATTTAAAGAACAAATAGAAAAACGTTTTGAAAGAGATAAAGAAGGTTTTTATTATAATAATAATTTAAAAAGAGAACATAAAAGATATTTATTAATTCATCCTCCTATTGTTGATACAAAGGACTTTTTGGCTGGAACAAGAATTTCACCTGTAGGAGTATTAAGAGTAGGCCATTATCTTATTAATGAAGGTAATAAAATAAATTATTATGATTTTGATCCATATAGTTTTAACTATCCCAAAAAGAAATTAAGTTTTCCTATTGATGATGAGATGTTTGCTTATGGTAAATCATTGGATGACTTTGGCGAATACATTAAAAAACTAAAATCTATTGATGAGATTTTTATTACCACAGGTATGACCTATAACTACCCCAGATTATATATGGAGCAATTGATTAAAAGAATTCGTGATGTTTATGGAGATATAAAGATAACGTTTGGAGGAATTTATGCCACATTGTGTGCAGATGAGATAAAAAAACTGGGTGTTGAAGTTCATGTTGGCCCTTACATGAGTGCAGATAATCTCAGACCTTTAATTGAAATTACTGATGAAAAAGATAATGCTATTATGCGTGTTGTCAAAGGATGCCCAAGAACATGTTCATACTGTGTTGTTCCAAATGTAGAAGGCAGAACAGTAATCCAATATCAAAAAGAAAATATTATTAAACAATTTCAGGAATATTATTCTCTTGGATATACAAATTATATTTTCTGGGACAGTAATCTTTTATTTGGCAAAGAAAACTTTTATATCTTACTGGATTATTTAAAAGATTTTGGTTATGAAGAAACGGTAACTCTGGATTTTTCATATGGTCTTGAATTTGCTCTGGTTGATGATGAGTTTGTTAAACGGATAGGTGGCTTCAGGCTAAAAAATCCATTAAGTGTTCCTCTTGAATCTTCAGAATATGAACTTTATAAAGACAAGTTTAACAGACCAAGCGGACATCTGGGGCATATAACAAAAGCTGTTCATAAATTACAGGAAGCCAATCACAAAAAAATGAATTTTTACGTTATGATTGGGTTGCCTTATCAAAAAGTTGATCATGTGTTAAAGACTATGTTATTTGGCTGGAGGCTAGGTATGCAGCCAGGGATGATGCTTTTTACGCCAATACCGGGTACTGAGGATTATGAACGATACCGTGATTTTTACATAGATAAAGAATCCTGGGAGCTAAACCCTTATTTGTATCCATGTGCATCTGACGAGTTAGATAGAAAGACTATTACAGAGCTGATAGCTATCAGCAAATATGCTTTAAAATACTCAGAGCATGATGGTTTTTTTCTTGAAAACCGGAGCATAGTAAAAAATAATCCTAATAATGATTATTCTAAATTTAATTTGTATCTAAAAGATCAAAATAAGATAATTAAAAGACTTAGAGAACTTATCTATGAAGAAGATGTCCGCAAAGAAGAGCTTGACGAAAGGACTTTCCGTTATTTCCATGCACTTAGCCTATAAAAATATATAATTCAATAGAAAAAGAATTTTACAATAAGGCTTTGCCTGAACAAGGGGCTTGAGTAATGCAAGGGACCAAGGCCCCTTGTTGAGAAAACATCATATTTATTACTATAGATAAATTTTATAACATATTTTTTTCTTGTTAATTATAGTGATAAAATCTAACATATTATATTAAAAAAGAAAATATTTTCAATCTTTATAGACTCCTGCCTTTGTCCCTGAAGGGATTCCTTTCAGTCACAGAGTGACAATTAACTGTCATTCCTGCGAAGGCAGGAATCCATCTTTTTGAAATTAGTTATATTAAACATATAGTTTAGATTAGAGAAAAATAACCAATGCTTAAAAACGAAATCATAAAAAAACTTGACTCACTTAGTGTTTTTTCAAAATCATTACCAGATAAGACGAAAGCTGATTTTATTCAGCAACTGGAAAAATTAAAAAATGAAATTTCCCAGGATTTGGCAAATATGATTGAAGGGAAAAGAATTTTTTTGACCAAACCAGTTGTTAATCCTCAAAAAAAATCCTTAATGAATATGACTGAAAGTCTAAAACCTGCTTTACCTATTTCTACTACTCATTTTTCTCCTACAAAAGCAAATGTATTATTAGAAATTACTTTTAAAAATATTACAAAAATGCTTATTCCTAAATTAACTGAAAAGGGAAGAAAAAAACTTGATGATTTTTCAACACCAATTAATTTATATACAGTTTTAAAGATTATTAATGAACGGTCGTCTATATTTGAATTATTTCAAATGTATTATCATAAATATAATAATTTTTTAGAATTTATGGATGCTCTTTGTGAGATTGAAGATAAAAAATATATTGGTTTTATAAAAGTAGAAAATTTTGATGATGGCTGGATAATGATTGGCGAAATTCTTAAAGATTCAGGAGTAATACATAAAATTAATTTAAATAACGCCATTAACTACAAAAAAGGAAATAAAGGTATGTTAATTGGTGAAGCAATGATTGAACTGAGGTTTATCACTGAAGAACAATTAAGTTCAGCTCTAAAAATCCAAAACTGGCTATCAAAACTTGTTAAGGATTCAATTTATTTTGAAATTATTGATGAGGCTATTTCAATAGAAACATCCGATACTAATACTGTTGCCACAGACGCTGCCAATATAATGGATTTTATTATTCCGGTTCTTAATGATACTGGTAAAGTTTTTATGGCCACAAATACAGATAAAGATTTTATTATCAAGCTTAGTGTAATTGATGAAACTTCTTCATTATTGAAAATTTTTGAAAAAAGAAAAAAGCTATTTAATAATGGTAAATTGGAGTTTTTTAAATTTATTCTAAAATTGGATTCACAGGAACTTCTTTCTTATAAAAAAAATGATGATGTCTTAAACCGTACTACCTGGATTCGTTTTGGGGAAATTGCGGTTAATCTTGAAATGATTTCTCCTGAACATATCGAAGAAACGTTTAAATACAGACAACAGAATTCAAAACGTAAATTGTATATTGGCGAAGCTTTGGTAGAATTGAATCATCTAAAATTAGAAAACCTTGATGAATGCCTGAAAATTCAAAGATGGTGTAACACTGTACTGGCAAAAATTTCTTATGAAACATCACTTATAACTTCTATAAAGGAAGTATTGGAAATACATTTCAATAGCAAAACTGAAATTGGCAGAATCAGAAAATTAGCTTTCAATAAACCGATGATTAATATGGTTTGTATTACTTATACAATTAGCGGAAAATTAAACGGACAAATGTATTATATTTTTGACCGTAATTTTGCTGAAAACCTTACAAAAACTTTAATGGCAACATATGGAGTTGATTCTTCACAGATTGATGAAAGTATTATTCTGGAAATTTGTAATATTATTACCGGGAGCAGCTTAACAAAATTATCAAAAATGGGAATTTTTTGTGAGACAAACCTACCCAAGATACAAATGGAAAAAGAAATATATATTGCTAATAAGCAGGTAATAACAATTTTACCTTTAATGAATCAGTACGGCAGGTTTATTGTTGGTTTTCAGCTTAAAGGCTAATAAATATGATTCCAAGAGGGGAGCCCTGGAGATATGTTTTTCACTTTAAACAAGGGGCCTTGGTCCCTTGAAATAGTACAAGGGACTAAAGCCCCTTGCTCAAGCCCCTTGTTCAGGCTTTGCCTGATTGTAAATTTTTTTATTTAACTATAGATAAGTTATATTTTTTACAGTTCCCCCTTTTCTTTTTTTTCAAAATATCTTACAATTAAATATTAAGAAAATTAAACAAATATTACTATTTATTAACTATAATTTAAGTAGGGAATTTATTATTAGGAGTACGAGAAATGCTTGCCAATGAAAGGGAAGCCCAGATAAATTTTAACCAGTTTACTCAGGATAAAATCAGAAAGGCTATAAATAGCCAATCTTCTAATTATGAAAATGAAAAAAAAGAGGTTCTTGAAAAAAAGATACCTGAAACCAATCCTTTTCTTAATTTGGAAATATCCAGGGAAAAAATAAAAAAAATTTTAGTGGTAGAAGATGATGAATCTATAAGGTTTCTTATTTCTTCAACTCTTAAGTTTGAGCAATTTGAAGTTATCGAAGCGGAAAATGGTTTTGTTGGTTTTGAAATGGCCAAGCAATATAAACCAGACCTGATTATTTCTGATTTGATGATGCCTATAATGGATGGATATGAATTTCTGGAAAAATTAAAAGATGCTCCTGAAACTACATTAATACCATTTATTTTCCTTACCTCAGTAAATACACCAGCTTCTTTAAGGCTTAGTAAAGAATTGGGTGCAAATGATTTTATTGTTAAACCATTTAATTCAAAAGAGGTAATTCCTGTAATAAAAAAATTTATCAAAAAAGAGCAAAAAGACCAAACCTAAATATCGGTTTCTAAATTGGTTATAATTCTTTTAGGAATTGTAAACAAATATTAAGGGTATTAGTTATGAAAAAAAAGTTTATTTTCCCTTTAATTAGTTTTTTGCTTTTTTCTGGCCTAAATTATTTTTCTGATGCTGAAGCTAAAAAACATAAAACTCCTCCTGGTCATTCAAAACATCATTTTAAAGAAAATGATCAGCGCCGGGGTCATGGAAAACACAGACATTACAGATATGAAACAAGAAATAATTATATAGTTGTCCAACAACCAACAAGAGTTATTTACAGACAGCCAATACACAGTTTTATGCCAGGAGCATACTATTTTTATGCCCAATCTCCAGCCTATCTTTCATACGTAAATGCGATTGCTATAGGGTTTTCACCAAGAATATTTTTCTCAAACGGAAGTTGGGTCCTGATGATTCAATAGTTTAATAAGCATCGGACTACTAAAAGTATAGGCCGCTCCTATTAAATAGGACTATTAAAAAATGGGAAGTTTGCTCTATATATTTTCTTTTTAAAAACCTTTATATTTAAAATATAAGGTTAGTAAAGGGAGAAAAAAAGTGCCAGAAGCGATTAAAGAGGTAAATTTTGAAAAGCATTTGACTTCTGAAACTTTGAAAAAAACATTAATGCTTGTTGATGACTCTAAAACCATTCAGGAAATTGCTGTGGCTTTTCTGGAAGATTCTTACGATGTATTTGTGGCTGATAATGGTAAAGAAGCACTTGATAAGCTATCAGAATTAAAACATAAAAATATTAATATTTCAATGATAATTACTGATCTAAATATGCCTGTTATGTCAGGCACTGAATTTGTTGTGAAATTAAAAGAAAATCCTGAATTTAAGGATACCCCTACTATAATTATGACTGGTTCCAGCCATGAACAGTCAAAATACAGAATTATTACAAATTTGCTGGCTAGATTATAATTACTAACCAAGGACTGTCTAAAAGTTTAAAATCTATTTTAGACTTTTAGACAGCTTTATTTTTTTTAATAATACTTCGAAGCTCTGCTTCGGGGTTAAACAAAATTTTATTTTGTTTCCAAAGCTTGTGACCCCTGGGAATCCCTTCAGGGACTTTGGTGTTAATACAAACAGGGGCCCCGTACTCGGGGAGTTATTTTTTTTAAAATTTAGATTTTTGCGCTTCGTTTTGTTCATCCAGATGTATTAAAGATTTACCTGCATATTCTATTTCCAGATTAACTTTTGAAAAAAATCCTTTTTTACTCAAAACCATTTTAATTTTAGTGCGTGAAGTTTCCCAGCGTACATCATAAAATTGTCCGCCTCTTTCGATTACTTCTCCAACTTGCCTGTACATTTCTTTGGTAATATTATTTATTTCCCAACTACTATCTGATATTGGAGTACCGTATTTTTCAGTCATTGCCTTTTTAATTTTCAGGAAGTTAATAATATAATCTTCAGGGTTTGTAAACACGGGCTCTGAAAAGTAGGAAGCTTTTATCAGTTTTCCTTTTTCAAAAAAATAGGAAACATTAGTATCAAGTTCCATTAACTGGTCTTTATAGACAATTATGTCAGAATCACTGGTTTTTAATGGTACTTTTTCTGTTTCACTAACCTGTTGGGGGTTCATACCCCAGCGAATTTTACGAAAATCAGGTGAATCTGCATCTTCAGAGTCTTTTTCCGTTTTTGTAATATTGATTATCGCTTTTTTATTTGAAGGTTTTGCCGATAGGTTAGTACAGATTAATAAGTTTGGTAATACCGAGAAAATGAGAAAAGTGTTTATGATTTGTTTCATTTTACCCCATTTTAAATTATTTTAAGATTTAAAATTTCTGTTATTAAGTAGAAAAAATTATACTATATCTTTAGAGATAAAAAAATAAATTTTTATTGTTATACGGTAGAGACTAAGGTGCAAGGGAATAGTACAAGGGACCAAGGCCCCTTGCTCAAGCTTTGCCTGATTGTGAAATACTTTTTCTATTTAAGTAATTTCTAAAAAATAACTTATCACAAAACAATATCTGTTAGGGCGACC